>JAYSQH010000250.1:0-7378 GCA_043721655.1 Phycicoccus sp.
GGCGACGTGATCGTGATCGAGGAAGGCGAGCGCATTTCGGCGGACGCACGCCTCCTGTCGGGGTCTGTGGAGATCGACCTCTCCACGCTGACCGGCGAGTCGCTGCCGCTGTTGCGCACCGCCGATCCGTTCACCAGCCACGGCCCTGTCATGGAGGCGCGTGACCTGGTCTTCAGCGGCACCAGCTGTACCGGGGGCGAAGCCACCGCAGTGGTCTTCCACACCGGCATGCAGACCGAACTTGGACGAATAGCCGCGCTGTCGCAGCGTGTTGGCCACGAAGAGAGCCCGCTCGAGAAGCAGGTCAAGCACGTTGCTCGGCTGATCGCGGTGGTGGCGGTCGCGATGGGTCTTGCCTTCATCCCGCTCGGGACACTTCTGGCAGGGCTGTCACTGGGCGACGCGGTGAACTTCGCCATCGGGCTTCTGGTTGCCAACGTGCCGGAGGGGCTGCTGCCCACCATCACGCTCGCGCTGGCGGTGGGTGTCCGGATCCTCGCCCGGAACGGCGTGCTGGTGAAGCGGATCTCCGCGGTGGAGACGCTCGGCTCCACGAGCGTGATCTGTACCGACAAGACCGGCACGCTGACCTTGAACAGGATGCGCGTCACTCGTGGCTGGACGTCCGGGCGGGTCGTCGACCTCACCACACCCCCCTATGACATCGAACCCGGCTCGGCAGCGATCAGGATGGCCGGCGCGGTCGTCGCCTGCAACAACGCGCAGCTCGACAAAGCAGGGATCGACCCCACCCGGCCCCAGCAAGAACGTGGCGATCCCACCGAGCTGGCCCTGTTGCACATGGCCAGGTCGATGGGCTTCGACATCAGCGCCGACGCCATCGCCAACCCCCGTGAGCGACTCGTCCAGTTCCACTTCGACCCTGCCCTACGCCGGATGTCCACGGTCGACAGGCACCCCGACCGGACCCGGGTGCACACCAAAGGCGCACCAGAAGAGCTGTTACCTCTATGCCGTCGGGTGGCCGAGCCTGATGGCGAAGAACGCCCCCTGACCGATGAGGACCGCGCTGATTTCGATGACGTGGTCACTGGATGGGCCGAGGAGGGGTTACGGCTGCTCGCTGTGGCCGAACGCACTATCCCGGAGAGCGAGCTGCCGGGCCTGACCCGTGAGCAGGCTGAAGACGACCTGACCCTGCTGGGAGTGGTCGCGATGATTGACCCACCACGGCCCGAGGTGGCCGACGCGGTCGCTCGCTGCCACTCAGCCGGCATCCGGCTCATCATCGTCACCGGCGACCACGGACTGACCGCCCAAGGCATTGCAGAGTCGGTGGGCATCGGCCGCGCCGGGCTGCGCATCATCACCGGCGCCGAGCTCGAGCAGATGACAGAAGCCACCCTCGACGAGCTACTGGCGACGGGCGAGGAGCTCATATTTGCGCGAAGCTCACCCGAGGACAAGCTGCGCATCGCCGATGCCCTTCAGGACCAGGGCCATATCGTCGCGATGACCGGCGATGGCGTCAACGACGCACCAGCCCTTCGGCGAGCCGACATCGGCGTGGCCATGGGCCGGTCGGGCACCGACGTCGCCCGTGAGGCAGCAACGATGGTCCTCACCGACGACAACTTCGCATCCATCGTGACTGCGGTCGAGGCCGGGCGACGTGTCTACGACAACGTCCGCAAGTTCATCGTCTACATCTTTGCCCATGCGACACCGGAGGTCGTCCCGTTCCTGGCCTACGCCCTCTCCGGAGGTCGAATTCCATTGCCCTTGACCGTGATGCAGATCCTGGCCATCGACCTCGGCACCGAGACCCTGCCTGCCCTGGCCCTCGGGCGGGAACAGGCCGAGCCCGGGCTGATGGCGCGCCCACCCAGACGTCGGACCCAGAGCGTCGTCGACGCCCCGATGCTGGCCCGGGCGTGGGGGCTGCTAGGCGGCGTCTCCGCCCTGCTGGTGATGTTGGTGTTCCTGGTCACGCTCAAATCTGGCGGATGGCACCTTGGCGCCGACGTGAGCTCGGGTCCGCTGCACCAGGTCTGGCGCCAGGCCACCACGATGAGCTTCCTGGGCATCGTGGCCTGCCAGATCGGGACCGCCATGGCCTCACGCACGCAGCACGCATCGCTTCGAGAGGTGGGAGTTTTCACCAACCGGCTGCTGCTGTGGGGGTTCGCCTACGAGATCGTCTTCGCTGCGGCACTGGTGTTCGTGCCATCGCTACAGACCGTGTTCGGCACCGCCGTGCCTGACCTATGGCAGATCTTGCTGATTCTGCCGTTCCCCTTTCTGGTCTGGGGAGCCGACGAGCTGTGGCGGTGGAACAGGAGAAGGCTCCTCGAAAGAGACCAGCACTTCTGACAGGAACGTCCGCGCGGTCTCAAGAACGTCCGCCGGGGTCTTGGTGAACGCGTGACTGCCACGAACAGTCACCACCTCGGCCGAGGCACCCAGCGCAGCCCGAACCTCATCTGGGCTGCCGAAGGGATCCGTCTCCCCCTGTATGACGGCCAGCCTGATCCCCGCGCTCGTCACCATCTGCGCCTCAGCGGCCCGAGACTTCTCGGGTCTCCCCGGTGGGTGCAGCGGGAACGCCAACGCCAACACCGCATCAGCGCCAACGGTTTTGGCCGTTCGAGCGGCCACCCGCGCACCGGAGCTGCGGCCCCCGACCACCAGCGGCCGCGGCAGCGCACCGCGCCCGGAGTTCAGCGCCTCCATCGCAGCAAGCCACGCCACGTCCAGCTGGGCGGGAGGCGTGGCCACTGTGCGCCCGGCCACGCGCCATGGCTGCTCGACCAGCACCACCAACCACCCCTGCGCCGTCAGACTCGTCAGTGCGAGGAGGTCGGCCGACCACGACGAACCCCCAGCGCCGTGCCCGAGAACCAGCGACCCACAAGGGCGGGGCGGGCGCCAGAAGTGCGCGCGCGCCATACCGACTGGAGTGTGAATCTCCCTGACGCTCTTGGGAACTGGCACGCGACTCACTCCCCGATGATCTCGCCGGTAGTCGGGTCCACCACTCCCACGAGGTCCGCGCGCACCAGTGGCAACAGCAGCCGCTCACTGTTGCTACGCGACGAGTTGACCGCGGTGCTGACCGGGTAGGCGTCGAAACGCCCGGGCTCGGAGAACCCGAGTCGGGCCTTCATCGCTGAGAGGTCGTTTTGCCCCGGGTCGAGCCAGTCGTCCCAGTCGGCACGCTCGAGGACCAGTGGCTGGCGGTCATGGATCCGGTCCAGCCCGGGCTCAGCTTTGGTCGTGATGATCGTGTACGTCGTCAGCCAGGCGTCGGGATCGTCCTCGGCTTTGGACTGGTCGCGCCAGAACTCGTAGAGCCCGGCCATCGCCAGTAGCGCACCATCTGAGCGGTGGATGAAGAACGGCTGTTTGCGTGGTTTCCCTTTGCCATCAACGGCGGTGGGGCTCGCCTGCCATTCGTACCACCCATCGGCAGGGACGAGACAACGTCGGACCGCGGCGGCCCGGGCGAATGCGGGCTTGTCCAGGAGAGACTCGGAACGGGCGTTGATGAGACGCAGTCCCATCTTGACGTTCTTGCTCCAGCTGGGCACCAGTCCCCATGTCAGCAAACGCAGTTGGCGCAATGGCGCCACATCGGAGTCGCCCTGAACCGCTCGCGTCAAGACCACCGGCGCCTGCTTGGTCGGTGCCATGTTGAAGTCGGGCTGACCGGGCGGAGGGCTCTGTGGAGTCACCAGGATGCTCCGCGCCACCTGCCCCATACGGTTCTCGTCGACCTCGAACTGCTCGACCAGATCCTCGGGGCGTGAGCTGGACGCGTATCGACCACACATGTCCCTCAGCCTAGATAAGCAAGGGCGACTGCGAGCCACTACCGTAGGAGTCGCACGGATAACCCTGGAGGAGAATACTGATGACTGTGGTGAGACGGATTGCCCGACCGATGCTGGCCGCTATTTTCGTGACGGGCGGCCTAGACTCCCTGCGCCATCCTGCAGGCCGTGCCCAGATTGCTGCGCCCTTGGTCAAGGCGTTGGCTGGCCCGCTGAGGATGCCCGACGACCCCGAGCTGATGGTCCGAGCCAACGGCGCCACGATGATCGCGGCAGGCACGATGCTGGGTCTGGGCAAGTTCCCCCGACTTGCCGCCCTGGTCTTGGCCGCCTCGCTCGCCCCGACCACCTATGCCGCCCATGCCTTCTGGACCATCGAGGATCCAGCAGTTCGGGCGCAGCAGAAAGTCCACTTCCTGAAGAACGTTGGCCTGCTCGGGGGCGTCCTGCTCGCCTCGGTCGACACAGCCGGCCAGCCCGGCTTGGCCTACCGCGCCAGGCGCGTCGGCTTTGAGGCACGTCGCCAGACGGCACTGGCCAAGCGCGAGGCGAAGCACGCAGCCAGGTCCGCCCGACGTGGGGCCAAGAACCTCGTTGACTGACTGGTTATCCCCACAGGCGTTGGGTCCCGTCACCGCCACGGCGACGTTGCCGGGGAGCAAGTCGCTGACCAACCGCTATCTCGTGCTGGCCGCTCTGGCCAACGGCACCTCCCGGCTAAGGCGGCCCCTGCGCTCTCGCGACACCCTGCTCATGGCTGCAGCGCTGCGTTCGCTGGGCGTCTCGGTGACGGACCTCCCGGGAAGCGAACCCGATTGCGACGACTGGCTGGTCACCCCGGGTGCATTCTCCGGCGAGACGTCGGTGGACTGCGGTCTGGCGGGCACCGTGATGCGATTCCTGCCGCCGGTGGCCGCCCTGACCGACGGCTCGGTCCACTTCTACGGGGACGCCCGCGCCGCCCGCCGTCCGATGGCTCCGGTCATCGATGCTCTTCGCAGCCTGGGCGCGACAGTCGACGACGACGGTCGTGGGACGCTGCCCTTCACCGTCCAGGGCTCTGGCCGTATGCCGGGTGGCCCGGTCACCGTCGACGCGTCGACGTCGTCGCAGTTCATCTCAGGCCTGCTCCTTGCCGGGGCGCGATACGGGCGGGGCATCACGGTCCATCACGTCGGCAGGCCCGTCCCCAGCGAGCCACACATCGTCATGACCGTCGAGGTGCTGCGTGACGCGGGCGTCATCGTGGACGACTCCCAGCCCGATACGTGGCGGGTCGAGCCCTCCGAGGTCCAGTCCCTCGATGTCGAGGTAGAGCCGGACCTGTCCAACGCTGCCGCGTTCCTTGCCGCGGCCGTGGTCACCGGCGGCACCGTGCGGGTCCCCGGATGGCCCCAGCACACGACCCAGGCCGGCGACGCGATCCGCGACATCCTCGACGCGATGGGTGCTGACGTGCTGTTCGAGCGCTCGGGCCTGACGGTGAAGGGCAATGAGCAGATCAGCGGGCTCGATGTCGACCTGCATGACGCCGGTGAGCTCACACCCGTCGTTGCGGCCATCGCGGCGCTGGCCGACTCCCCCTCCTTGATCCGCGGGATCGGACATCTGCGTGGGCACGAGACCGACCGTCTGGACGCGCTCTCCGCCGAGATCAACGCTCTTGGCGGATCCGTCGAAGCGACCGAGGACAGTCTCCGAATCACCCCAAAACAGTTGCGGGGTGGTCTTTTCCACACGTATGACGACCACCGCATGGCCATGGCTGCAGCCGTGCTCGGCCTGCGCGTGCCTGGCGTCGTTATCGAGAATGTCGAGACCACGGACAAGACGTTGCCCGGCTTCGCTGCTCGATGGATGTGTCTGCTCGACGGCGACGATGACGGGCCCAGCGGCAGCGCCGGATCGGGTCGCCGATGAGTCCGCGGGCGCGCACCTACGACGAGAGCGATGTCCGGATCAGGCCGAACCGCCGAGGCTCGCGACCCCGCACCAAGGATCGCCCGGCGCACGAGGATGCCATCCCTGGTTTCGTGACCGGAGTCGACCGCGGTCGCTACACACTAATAGTCCACGGGGGCGGCGAGCGCGTGGTGGTCGCGATGAAGGCACGCGAGCTCGGACGCAAGAGCGTCGTCATCGGCGACGAGGTGGCTCTGGTCGGGGACACCACCGGAGGCCCTGACTCACTGGCCAGGATCGTGCGCGTCGAGCCACGCCGCACCGTTCTGCGCCGGACCGCCGATGACACCGACCCCGTCGAACGCATCATCGTGGCCAACGCCGAGCAGCTCGTCATCGTGACGGCCCTGATGGACCCCGAACCCCGACCTCGCATGATCGACCGTTGTCTGGTGGCGGCCTACGACTCGGGGATGGAGCCGCTTCTGGTCCTGACCAAGGCCGATCTGATCGACCCGGCACCGTTCCTGGCCCACTACTCGATGCTCGAGGTCCGTCACCTGGTGACGTCACGCGACCCGGTCACCCATGAGTGGGTCGGGCTCAAACCGTTGCAGGACCTGTTGATTGACCGCGTCAGCGTGTTCATAGGCCACTCTGGAGTCGGTAAGTCGACGCTTGTCAACTCTCTGGTCCCCGGCGCGGAGCGTGCCGTGGGCGTGGTCAACGACGTGACCGGACGTGGTCGGCATACATCGTCGTCGGCGGTGTCCCTGAGGCTGCCGGGCGGCAACGGCTGGGTCGTGGACACCCCTGGCGTCCGTTCGTTCGGGCTTGCCCACGTCGACCTCTCCCGGATCATCCAGCACTTCCCCGACCTCGAGCCAGGCACCGACCAGTGCCCTCGGGGCTGCACTCATGATGAAGAAGAATGCGGTTTGGATGCCTGGGTGGAGTCAGGTCGTGCCGGCGCGGCCGGACGGTCGCGGCTGGACTCGCTTCGTCGCCTGCTACGTGCTCGCACGCCTCAGACCGGAGACTAGCCACTTCCGGTTGGTGCTGGCGACGATGCCCTACCAGAGTGCGTCAGCACCCGTATGCCCGACCCTGGCCGCGGGTGACTCCGTGGCGGTCGCCCCGTTCCCTGCCATCAGCGGCTAGCGTGGCCGCGTGCCCGTTTATGACGATGACCTGCGCCTCGCGCACGTGCTTGCCGATGCCGTGGAGCGGATCACGACGGCTCGCTTCCGAGCCGAGGACCTGGTGGTCGAGTCCAAGCCGGATCTGACGCTGGTCAGTGACGCCGACCGCTCGGCCGAGGAGATGGTGCGCCACCAGCTCAAGCGCACCCGGCCACGTGACGCGGTCGAAGGCGAGGAGTTCGAGACCACAGGTCGCGGCCCACGACGATGGGTCATCGACCCGATCGACGGGACGAACAACTTCGTCAGGGGCGTCCCGGTCTGGGCAACCCTGATCGCGCTCGTCGACGACGGCCAGCCGGTTCTCGGCCTCGTCGCAGCACCGGCCCTGGGCCGCCGTTGGTGGGCAGCCAACGGCTCCGGCGCCTGGAGCGGGCGCAGCCTGTCGAGTGCGAAAAGGATTGGTGTCTCGAAGGTTTCGCAGATTTCAGACGCCTCGATGTCCTACTCCAGCATGGGCGGCTGGAAGAAGCACGACCG
>JAYSQH010000251.1:0-5317 GCA_043721655.1 Phycicoccus sp.
TACAAGTCGTTCGGTGACTTTGCCGGTGACATCCTCGGCCCCTGGGCCGGCTTCTTCACGGCATGGTCCTACTGGTTCTACTGGGTGGTCGTCGGCGTCGCTGACGTCGTGGCGATCACCGGTTACGTCCAGTGGCTGGCGCCCGACGTATGGCTGTGGCTGCCCGCCGTTGTCACCCCACTTCTTCTGCTGGCCCTGAACCTCCCCTCGGTCAAGGCGTTCGGGGAGCTGGAGTTCTGGTTCGCCATCATCAAGGTGGTCGCCATCGTCGCGCTGATTGGCACCGGCGCGTTCATGATCATCACGAAGTTCACCTCTCCCAACGGTTCACAGGCGAGCCTGGCCAACATCTGGAACGACGGCGGGATGTTCCCGCACGGCGCGTTCGGCTTCGTCCTCGGGTTCCAGATCGCCATCTTCGCGTTCGGCGGCATTGAGCTCGTGGGTACCGCGGCCGCGGAGACCAAGGACCCCGAGAAGGTCATGCCGCGGGCGATCAACTCGATCCCGATCCGGGTCATGCTCTTCTACGTGGGCGCCCTGGCCGTCATCATGGCCGTCAACCCCTGGCGCACCATCAAGGCCGGAGAGAGCCCCTTCGTCAACATGTTCCTCCTGGCCGGTCTGGGCGGCGCCGCCATCGTCGTCAACCTCGTGGTCCTGACCTCCGCCGCCTCCAGCGCCAACTCCGGCATCTACTCGACCTCCCGGATGATCTACGGATTGGCAACGGACGGCAACGCGCCCAAGCGGTTTGCCAAGCTGAGCAAGCGCAAGGTCCCCCAGAACGCCCTCTTGTTCTCCTGCGTCTGGATGACACTCGCGTTGGTCATGCTGTATGCCGGTGACTCGGTCATGGGTGCCTTCGTCGTCGTGACCTCGTTGGGCTCGGTCATCATCATCGCCACCTGGTCGATGATCATGGCCACCTACCTCGTGTACCGCCGTCGCCGTCCACACCTGCACGAGGCGTCCAGCTTCAAGATGCCAGGCTCGACGTTCATGCCCTACGTGGTTCTGACCTTCTTCGCCCTGATGATCGTGGCACTGTCCATGGACGCTGAGACGCGACTGGGTCTCTACGTAGCCCCGATCTGGTTCATCCTGCTGGCAGTCGCATGGCGCTTCAACAGCAAGACCCCGTTGCAGCAGGCCCGCATCGCGGAGTGGAAGGCCGAGCAGGTCGTCCTGGCCGAGAAGGTGTCAGCCTGATGAAGGCTCTCTACAAGGCTGCCGCCGGGCCCGGGCTCGTCCTGGCCGAGCGTCCCGAACCGACAGCCGGCCCCAACGATGTGAAGATTCGCGTCGCTCGTACGGGCATCTGCGGCACCGACCTGCACATCGAGTCCTGGGACAGCTGGGCGGCAGGGGCCATCAACGCCCCGCTTATCCCCGGGCACGAGTATGTCGGCCACGTCGCCGAGGTGGGTGCGCTGGTGACCACTGTCGCGGTCGGTGACCTCGTCTCAGGCGAGGGGCATGTGGTGTGCGGTCATTGCCGCAACTGCCGCGCCGGCCGCCGGCACATGTGCATCCACACCTCGGGTCTGGGCGTCAACCGGGACGGCGCGTTCGCGGAATACGTCGTCATACCCGAAAGCAACGTGTGGCGGCACCCGGACGACATCGACCTCGACCTGGCCGCGATCTTCGACCCGCTGGGCAACGCGGTGCATACCGCACTGTCGTTCCCGCTGGTCGGCGAAGACGTGCTCATCACGGGAGCCGGTCCGATCGGGCTGATGGCGGCCGCGGTCGCCCGCCACGTCGGGGCACGCTTCGTCGTGGTGACCGACGTGAACGAGTCTCGCCTCGAGCTCGCCAGAAAGATCGGCGTCGACCTCGCGATCAACGTTGCGACCGAGCGGATCTCGTCGGCCCAGGAGCGCCTCGGCATGCAAGAGGGCTTCGACGTCGGCCTGGAGATGAGCGGATCTGCCAGTGCTCTTCCCGAGATGATCGACAACCTGACCCATGGTGCGCGTGTGGCCGTGCTCGGACTGCCGAGCCAGCCGATCACGGTCGACTGGGCCAAGGTCGTAACCCACATGATCACGATCAAGGGCATCTATGGCCGCGAGATGTTCGAGACCTGGTATGCGATGAACGCCATGGTCAGCACCGGGCTGGACATCTCACCCATCATCACCGACCGCTTCCCATCCTCGCGCTGGGAAGAGGCGTTCGCGGTCGCGCGCAAGGGCGATGGCGGCAAGGTCATCATCGACTGGACCGAGGAATAGGTCGTGTACGCAATAGTCCGCAAGGAGCTTGACGCGGCGCTCCCGGTCCATGGCTAGAACGCCATGGCGCCATCAACCCCACTACCCGCTATGTCGATCACTATCGGAGGTACGGAACCATGCATGTAGGCATCCCGAAGGAAATCAAGAACAACGAGTACAGGGTCGCCATCACCCCGTCCGGTGTGCACGAGCTCGTGCGCAACGGCCACGAGGTCTTTGTTGAGACCAGCGCCGGCGTCGGTTCCTCGATCATGGACGACGAGTACCTGGCGGCCGGGGCGAAGATCCTGGACAACGCCGCTGACGTCTGGGCCATTGGTGACCTGATCCTGAAGGTCAAGGAGCCGGTTGCCTCCGAGTACGACAGCATGCGCGAGGGCCAGACCCTCTTCACCTACCTCCACCTTGCGGCCAACCAGCCGTTGACCGACGAGCTAGTCAAGCGCAAGGTCACGGGCATCGCCTACGAGACCGTTGAGCTGCCCGACCACTCACTGCCCTTGCTGGCCCCGATGAGTGAGGTCGCCGGCCGGCTGGCCCCCCAGGTGGGTGCCCAGACGCTGATGGCGGCAAACGGTGGACGCGGTGTCCTGATGGGCGGCGTCTCCGGCGTCCAGGCTGCCAAGGTCGTCGTGATCGGTGCGGGTGTCTCCGGCATGAACGCCGCGGCGATCGCGTTGGGCATGCAGGCCGAGGTTCTCCTGCTGGACCGCAACGTGGCCAAGCTCCGTGCCGCGGACGCGATCTACCAGGGCCACTGCCAGACGATCACGTCCAATGCGTACGAGGTCGAGCGGGCCATCGCCGATGCCGACCTGGTCATCGGAGCGGTGCTCGTCGCGGGTGCCAAGGCTCCGATCCTGATCACCAACGAGCAGGTCTCGCGGATGAAGCCCGGCTCGGTGCTGGTCGACATCTCCATCGACCAGGGTGGCTGCTTTGAGGACTCGCACGCCACGACGCACGCGGACCCGACATACAAGGTCCACAACTCGGTGTTCTACTGCGTTGCGAACATGCCGGGCGCGGTGCCCTACACCTCGACCTACGCACTCACGAACGTGACCTTGCCGTATGCCGTGGAGCTCGCCAATCACGGATGGCGCAAGGCCTTGCGGGCCGACCCGGCTCTGGCGCTGGGCCTGAACACCCACGACGGCCACGTCACCTACGGCCCGGTCGCTGAGGCACATGGGTTCGAGTCCGTGAGTCTGCAGGATGTGCTCGCCTAAGAGCGGTTCAGACACCGGTCCCCGCTCGACCAGCACAGGTGGAGCGGGGACGGGTGCCCCCAGCCAGTCGTCCTAAGGAAAAACGTCAATGTCGACGCTCACCACCGAAGCTCCCAGGAGCGCGGTCGCAATAGACCCCGCAGCAGGCCAGGGCGCGGGAGCGCAGCTGCCCCGTGTGTCGGCATACTCCTCGGCGCTTGACCTCTTCTCCATAGGGATCGGTCCGTCCAGCTCCCACACGGTGGGACCCATGCGGGCGGCCCGCGCGTTCGCGGACCACCTCGCTGCGACCGGTCGTCTGCGCGATGTCACCCGCGTCACCTGTTCCCTGTATGGCTCGCTCGGAGCCACCGGCCTCGGGCACGGCACCCCGGACGCCGTCCTGTCCGGCCTGGCCGGATTCCGACCCGAGACCTGCGACCCCGATGACGTCCGCGGCGCCTGGGCAGACCTGGCACCGGGGGCAACGCTGCGACTGTGCGGCAGCCATGAGATTCCGGTCAGCAAGGGCGACGTCCGCCTTGAAGGGCGCACCCGACTGCCGGGCCATCCCAATGCCCTGACCCTCTGCGCCTGGGCCGGGAAGGACCTTGACCCTCTCCTGGAGGAGACGTACTACTCGATCGGCGGCGGCTTCATCCGTCGGGACGGCGACCCGATCGAGGTCCCTCCCGCGGTGCCCCCACCGATGGTCTACTCGTCGAGCCGCGAGCTGCTTGCCCTATGCCACGAGCACGGCATCGACTTCTGCGATGTAGCCCGCGCCAACGAAGAGTCGATGCACGGCCAACAGAAGCTTGATGCCGGACTCGACGCGATCTGGGCGGCAATGCAGGGTTGCATCGAGACCGGGCTACGCGGAGAAGGAACGCTGCCCGGCGGCCTTGGCGTCAAGCGGCGGGCCTCTGCGATGCGGGTGCAGCTGGAGGAGCACGACCGTCGCACCGACCCCAGGCACGACGCCACGAACGAGTGGCTGCACGCTTTTGCTCTGGCAGTCAACGAGGAGAACGCATCCGGCGGCCGGGTGGTGACAGCGCCCACCAACGGCGCAGCGGGCGTCATCCCCGCGGTCGGTCAGTTCTACCTCCGGTTCGTGCGCGGGGCGAACGCCGCGGGCATCCGTCGTTTCCTGCTCACCGCCGCCGCGATCGGCTCGCTGGTCAAGGCAAACGCGTCGATCTCCGGAGCAGAGGGCGGATGCCAGGCCGAGGTCGGCACCGCCTGTGCGATGTCGGCCGGCGCTCTCTGCGCGGTGCTCGGTGGCACGCCCCGACAGGTCGAGAACGCGGCAGAGATCGCGGTGGAACACCACCTTGGGCTCACCTGCGACCCCGTCGGCGGACTCGTGCAGGTGCCATGTATCGAACGAAACGCCATTGCGTCGTCGACCGCAGTGTCCGCGGCCCAACTCGCGCTGCACGGCGACGGCACTCACCTCGTGTCGCTCGACATGGCAATCGAGACCATGCGCCAGACCGGCCTCGACATGATGACGAAGTACAAGGAGACCAGCGAAGGCGGTCTCGCGGTGAACGTCACCGTCTGCTGAGCTCGCACCGTCTTTGACCGTAAGGTTTGGTGCATGCCAAGCGACCTGCAACTGAAGGCCATGAACACCATCCATCGCGCCATGCTCAAGGTGAGCTTTGGGCGGGTTGGCTGGAACGTCGCGAACATGCCTGTGCTCGAGCTCACCACGACGGGGCGCAAGAGCGGTCTGCCCCGGTCGGTGATGCTGACCTCACCGTTGCAGGAGGGCACGACCTACGTGGTCGTCGCCTCACGCGGTGGCGACGACAAAGCCCCTGCCTGGTTGTTCAACATCGAGGCCGAGCC
>JAYSQH010000252.1:0-5195 GCA_043721655.1 Phycicoccus sp.
ACTCAGGCTCTGACCGATGCACACGTGAAGTACAAGACCAACTTCGAGAACAGCGACCAGCCTGAAGGCACCGTGCTGAGCCAGACACACAGCAAGGAGGTCGTCGACGTCGGCACCGTGATCGTCCTGGTGATCGCACAGGCGCCCGCGCCGACTCCCACGACAACGGCCACCGGTCCGGCAACGACCGCCCCGCCCACGACCGCTCCCTGAGGATGGATTCGGTCGTCTGGTGGCCGCTCAGGTGGTGGCGACGATCCGGGCCACCCCGGCTGCATCGTGGACCAGCGGGCTGAGGCCAGCCGACCGGGCGACGGCATCGGGGAAGCCACAGGTCTGCAGCCAGTTGGCCAGCAACCGGTGGCCACCCTGGGTCAGCACGCTCTCGGGGTGGAACTGCACTCCCTCAAGCGGCAGCTCGTGGTGGCGAACCGCCATGATCACGCCTGACTCGGTATGCGCCGACACGATCAGCTCGTCGGTCACGGTGGTCGGGTCGATGGTCAGCGAGTGGTATCGCGTGGCGATGAACGGCGACGGCAACCCCTGAAGCACTCCGGTGCCGTCGTGAAGTACTAGCGAGGTCTTCCCGTGCAGCAGCTCGGGGGCCCGGTTGACCGTCGCGCCGAAGACCACGCCGAGCGCCTGATGACCCAGGCACACGCCGAGCATGGGCTGCCGGCGTTCGGCGCAGGCCGAGATCATCGCCATCGAGACACCGGCATCCTGCGGGGTGCCAGGACCCGGCGACACCAGCACTCCGTCGAACCCGGCGCCGTCGGCCGGCGAGACTGCATCATTGCGCACCACCTCGCACTCGGCACCTAGCTGTTGCAGATAGCCGACGATGGTGAACACGAAGCTGTCGTAGTTGTCGACGACAAGTATGCGAGGGCCGCCGGAGTCCTTCGGACTCCCAGTGGTGCTCATCTCGGAGGTCTTCATGGGACGGAGGCTGTGGGCTCGGGCGACTGCAGGCCCGGGGACTGCGGCCCGGTCTGGACCGCGTTGTCGTTGAACGGCATCAGCGGGGCGATCGCGGGGAACAACCACAGGAAACACACGACCACCACGCCGGCGACCAGGATCAGCGACTGGAGCGCCTTGACCGACCGTGGGCCGGGGAGCAAGCGCCACAACGGTCCATACATCTCAGGACACCCCTCTCGGGACGACCATGAGGGACGCCGGCAGACCGTCTGCCCTCGGGATGATCTCCACGAGCTTGGAGAACACGACGTAGCGTAGGCGCGCACTGAACTTGGGTTCGCAGGCGGTCATCGTCATCCACGCCTCGGTCGGTGCGACTCCTGGACGCTGCGGCACGGGGGCGATCACCTCGACGTGGTCGGGGGTGACGATCACGTGCCTTTGCACGGCATACACGATGTAGTCGGCCTTGGTCTCGACGACGATGATGTCGCCTTTCTGGAGCTTGTCGATGTCGGCATAGGGCTTTCCGTAGGTCGTGCGGTGACCGGCCGTGGCGAAGTTGCCGAGCATCCCCGGCGTCGCCGTCCCTACGTAGTGTCCGACGCCCTTGCCCAGCATCTCCTTCTCGGTGCCCTCAATCACCGGCCGCGCGTAGTCGGCGCCGAAACGGGGGATCCGCATGATCGCGAACGGTTGGCCCGACCGGACCGCGATGGACGTCGCCGTAGGCGTGGGCAACGGGGTGGGCGCAGGCGACGGGGTCGGTGTCACGGCATCGTCGTGAAGGAACCCGCGTTCGAGATTCTGGACTTCGACGGCCTGCTCGCGATTGGCGGTCACGTCGGTCCACCACAGCTGCCACGCCACGAAGAGCAACGTCAACAGCCCGACGGTGATCAGCAGCTCGCCGACTACGCCGACCACCCAACGCAGCGCCTTCATCGTGGACCCCTCATCCCTGGCTCTTCGCATACAGAAGACTCAGGCTTCCTGCGTATGCCGGGAACCTCGCCTGCCCCTTGCTGGTCACGTCATAGCCGAGCCCTAGCAGGTCGGCATACTGCCGGTAGATCGTGACCTGACTGCTCCTGTCCAAAGAATCGCGCATGGCCGCCAGGTCACCGATCACCTGTATGACGTAAGGCGGCGAATAGACCCGGCCCTGCAGGATCAACGTGTTGCCGACGCACCGTACGGCGCTGGTTGAGATGATGCGCTGGTCCTGCAACATCATCGCCTCGGCGCCCCCGGCCCACAACGCATTGACAACGGCCTGGACGTCCTGCTGGTGCACGACGATGTCGTTGGCCGTGTAGCCCTCGGGCAAACTCGCGGCGGTTCGTTTGGCGTCGTTCAGACTGACTGTCAGCGCGGGACCGGTCACGCCTTGAGTACCGACGGCCGGCGCGAGCTCGGCGGCCTGGGCGCGCAGCCGGGCCACCTCGGCGCTGCCGGGGGAGGCCTGCGCGGTCAGGGAGTCGACCTGGTCCTGCAGCTGCTGGACCGCCGCCACCCGCTGGCGGACGGCACGGTCCTGGGCGCGGACCACGTCGACCAGGTCCGTGCGGCCGGATGAACGAAGGTCGGTGCCCTGGGAGGTGTGCGCGCTGGTCGCGAACATCAGCCCGGCGCCCGCTGCAACCACCGGCACAATGGCGGCCCAACCTGTCAGGCGTCGGCGTCGGCGGGGTCCGCCGTCGCGTTGTGATGACGACAAGGGGCCTCCTGCTCTACGACTCGGGTTGTGGTGCCTCTACGCTAGGGCAAAGACCTGTCGCACGATGAACGACCCAACGAAGGAGCAACCCCGGTGCCTGAGTCGAAGGGACGCGCCAAGCCGGCGTACACCCCCCCAGTCAAGCGCAATGTCAAAGCGACTATGGCCAACCCGCCGTGGTTCATGCCGTTGATGCTCGGCCTGATGGTCGTGGGTCTGTTCTGGGTCGTGACCTTCTACGTCACCGCGACGGTCTACCCGATCCCCAACATCGGCTACTGGAACCTGATCATCGGCTTCGGCCTGATGATCTCCGGCTTCATGATGACCACGCGCTGGCGCTGAGCCACCACGGCCATCCGACTGCCCCCTCTCAGCCCCAATCACCGGTTATCCACAGGTGTTATCCCCAGTGGGGATAAATGACAAGCGTGTAATCCGACCCCGACCGACCTAGCTGCCCAGGCTCACGATAGAGCGCAGCATCGAGTCGTCGGTGACGGCGTACTTGGTGACGGCTGCGACGGCGATGAGCACCATGACGGCCACCAGCGCCGGCCACTGGAGCTTGCGCCGGCCCTGTGGAGCGGTTGCGGTGATGACCCCGGCAAGCGCGACGCCGGTCAGCAGTCCGCCGAGGTGGGCCTGCCAGGCGATGCCGGGAACAACGAAGCCGAGCACAGCATTGATCGCCAGCACCCCGAACATCGAACCTGACGACCGGCCGAGGTGTCGGTTGAGCACAAGCAGCGCTCCGAAGAGCCCGAAGACCGCACCTGAGGCGCCCACCATCGAGACCACCCAGTTGCTGTGGTCGATACCCGCCTGGGTCAGCGGAGACGGCGGCGGCGAGGCCAAGAGGAGGTAGCCGACGGATCCGCCGAGGGCGCTGACCAGATAGAGGACGGCGAACCTGACCCTGCCGAGCAGGGGCTCGAGATACTGCCCCACCACCCAGAGGGCATACATGTTGAACAGGATGTGGTAGATCGGGCCATGCAGGAAGGCAGTCGTGAGGAATCGCCACGGCTCGGCGGCACCGAGGTATGGCACGAAGGCCAGGTCGCGCGTCACCTGGGGCGATACCTGTTGCAGCAGCCACATCACCGTGGCGATAACGACAATGACGAGGGTGACCACCGGACGCCCGCCCGGGGTGACCGTGGCACCGAACTGCGTGCGCGGCATACGCATGCTCTTCTGGCCCTCGCGGACGCAGTCGACGCACTGGATGCCGACCGCGGCCGGCCGCTGACATTCCGGGCAGGTGGGCAGGCCGCAGCGTTGGCAGCGCACATAGGCCACCCGATCGGGGTGCCTCGGACAGACCGGCTCTGCCTCGTATGGCGAGGGCTCACTCATGTGTAGATCTCACCGCGCAACCGAAAACCGTTGCGCAACAGGTGAGCTCAGGTCTCGTCAACGGTGACGGAGTTGATGACAACGGGCTCAAACGGCTTGTCTCCTCCGCCGGTTCGAACAGCGCCGATCTTGTCGACGACCTCGCGGCTGGGCTGGTCGGCGACCTCACCGAAGATCGTGTGCTTTCCCTGCAGGTGCGGGGTGGGGCCGAGCGTGATGAAGAACTGCGAGCCGTTGGTGCCCTTGCCACCGCGGGTGCCGGCGTTGGCCATGGCCAGGATGTAGGGCTGGCGGAAGTCCTTGTCGGGGCTGATCTCGTCGTTGAAGGCGAAGCCTGGACCTCCGGTGCCGCTGCCGAGGGGACACCCGCCCTGGATCATGAAGCCGGAGATGACGCGGTGAAAACCCAGTCCGTCGTAGTACGGCGTCGGGCTGGTTCGACCGGCGTCGTCCTTGTAGTCCAGGGTTCCTCTTGCGAGTCCGACGAAGTTGGCAACCGTCTTGGGGGCGTGGTCGGGGAACATCGTGATGTTGATGTCGCCGAGGCTTGTGTGAAGGGTGACGTTCATGTCGTCATCCTCGCATGCGCCGATGGCGCTGGACCGGGCCGGGCGCGAGCCGGGGTGAGGTCTCGTCATCCGGCTGGGTGGTCAAGGCACCGCGGCACGGTGCAGGATAGGCACTAAGACCTGTCATGACCATTGGAGGACCTCGTGTTCCACAGCAAAAGCCGGAAAGAGCAGCTCCAGGACCGATCAGCATCACTTGCGGACGGCGCTGCGACGGTTGCGGAGCAGTTGCGCGACCGTGTTGCCCCAGCCCTCGGGCAGGCCGCCGAGAGCGCCATGGAGTGGGGCCAGCCCCGCGTCAAGGCGGCACGTCGCTGGGCCCAGCCGCGCGTCGAACATGGAATCGAGATCGCTGCCCCCAGGCTGGAGTCCGCGGTCAGTAGCCTCGCACCCAAGGTTGACGTTGCCCGCGACAAGATCGTCGACGAGCTCCTTCCCCGCGTGACCGAGGCAATCACCGGCTGGGCCGCCGCGAGCGCAGCAGCCAAGGACGAGGTCGTGGCGCGAGGCGCCGGAGCGGCCGCCGTCGTCTCCGGCGATGCGGTTGCCAAGCCCAAGCGCAAGAAGAAGGGCAAGGCGATGCTGACCCTGAGCCTGCTCGGTGCCGCTGCTGC
>JAYSQH010000253.1:0-2748 GCA_043721655.1 Phycicoccus sp.
TCTGGGCTGGGTCTCCGAAGACACCTAGCACGTCGTCGCGCAGCTGGAAGGCCTCACCCAGGTCGAGCCCGTAGCGCGAGAGGGCGTCACGGTCGGATGTGCTCACACCAGCTGCCGCGGCCCCGATCAGGAGCGGGTGCTCGATGCTGTACTTGGCGCTCTTGTAACGAATCACCCTGCGGGCGCGGGCGATTCGCTCGTCGGTGGTCAGGCCGTCCCATCCTCGGGCGGCCTCGAGCACGTCAAGGAACTGCCCGCCCATGAGCTGCGTGCGCATCTGGTCGAACATGGGACGGGCACGGGTCAGCTCGGCCCCGGGAAGTCCCGACGTCGCAAAGAGCTCGTCGCTCCAGGTCAGGCACAGGTCGCCGCCCAGGATGGCACCGGCCTGGCCGAAGCGGTCACCACTGCCGGCCCAACCCGCGGCCGCGTGCTGATCGGCCAGGCGTCTGTGTGCCGCCGGCATACCGCGTCGTGTGTCGCTGTCATCCATGACGTCGTCGTGCATCAGTGCTGCGGCCTGGAAGAACTCCATCGCGGTCGCGGCGCGGATGACGGCCTCGTTGTCCTGCCCACCCGCTGCGCGATACCCCCAGTAGAAGAAGGCGGCACGGAGTCGCTTGCCACCTTGCAGCAGGGAGCCGACGGCCGTCACCAAAGGGGTGAGCTCATCGCCGATCTCCGACAGGACCCGGGACTGGCTGGAGATTGCAGCGTCAACAGCCGCCTGCACGCGGACGCGCAGGTCGTTGGTGTCCAGTGGGTTCGACATCAGGCCTCCGGATGCTGAGAGGTCTGAGCCTACGTGCTGTCGGACGCATAGTCTGGCCAGCATGGCGCACGGAACCTCATCGATCCTCCCTCAGCCCGCGCACCTCACCCGGTCGATTGCGCGAGTGCTCGCGGAGGAGGGCACGTCGTACAGTTTCGAGTTCTTCCCGCCCAAGGACGACGCGGGCGAGCAGACGCTGTGGGAGGCAATTCGTCGTCTGGAGCGCATTCGCCCGACGTTCGTCTCGGTGACCTATGGGGCTGGTGGTTCCACCCGTGAGCGAACGGTGCGGGTGACGGGCCGGATCGCGCGCGAGACGACGCTGACCCCGATGGCTCACCTGACCTGTGTCGGGTCTTCGGTGGCCGAGCTGCGTCAGGTCGTGGGGGAGTATGCAAGCGCAGGGATCCGCAATGTGCTGGCCCTGCGCGGAGACCCGCCCGACGGTCCTGGAACCCCGTGGACCCCTCACCCCCAAGGCCTCGACCACGCGGACGAGCTCGTGACGCTGATCCGCTCTCTGGGCAGCTTTACCGTTGGCGTGGCTGCCTTTCCCGACCAGCACCCCGAGTCCTCAAGCCTTGACCAGGATGCCGACGTGCTCGTGCGAAAGGCCGACGCAGGGGCCGAGTTCGCCGTGACCCAGTTCGTGTTTGACGCCGACAGCTATGTTCGGTTGCGCGACCGGGTGGTTGCCCGCGGACGAGACCTGCCGATCATTCCCGGGTTGATGCCGGTGACGAGCTTCGCGCAGGTGCGCCGGATGGCCGAGCTGTCGGGGACGCCGCTGCCGGCCGCCGTGGTCGCCCGGCTCGAAGCGGTGGCTGGTGATCCCGGCGCCATCCGCGAGGTGGGGGTGCAGATCGCCACGGAGCTGTCCTTGCGGCTGCTCGCCGAGGGTGCGCCGGGCCTGCACTTCTACACGATGAACCGCTCGCCGGCCACGCTGGAGGTCTACGCCAACCTCGGGGCCTGAGACCCTCAGGAGACGATGTCGGGGCGGTCCCAGACAAGGTCTGGTCCGAACTCGTCCGTATGCCCGGCCGGCTCAGATCGCGACGGCAGGCCAAGCCTGACGCCGAGCTTGTCCAGGGCGTGGTCGACCTCGTCCACGTCGTAGCCTGCACGGAAGGTCGTCGGGGTGAAGGAGACCGCTGTGACCTGTACTGCATCCAAGGTGCGCTCAGCGAGCGGGAGTGCGAGGTTGGTGGCGATGAGGTCCATCAGCTGGTCGACCTCGTGCCGGTTGTAGCCGGTACGCAACGTCGTCCGGGTGAACCTCAGGCTTGCGATGTCCATCGTGCTGCCCCTCGAGTCGGTGCGGTCCGGCACCCCGTGAGGCACCGCCCGATCGTGACAACCTAGCCCCGACGGTCCCGCAGATGGCTAGGCGCGCCGTGAACAGGGTGGCTCAGGCGACCTCGGCGGCGTGGCCTCCGGTCAGGCGCAAGAGCTCGTCATAGGAGGTAGGGAAGACTGTGTATGGGTGTCCTGCTGCTGCCCACACCTGCTCATAGCGGCTGAGGGAGATGTCGACCACGGTCTCGACGGGATGGAGAAGGGCGACGGGCGCCACGCCTCCGATGGTGAATCCCGTGTGGGCGCGGACGAACTCGGCGTCGGCCAGGATGACGTCGCTGAGCTCGAGCAGGTCTGCGACCTTGATGGTGTCGACCCGGTGGACTCCTGAGGTGAGGACCAGCAGGGGCTGGATCGAGCTGTCCTTGCGATAGGCCTTGAAGATCAGCGAGTTGGCGATCTGGGCTGTCTCGATACCCAGGGCAGCGGCAGCCTGCCGCGCCGTCTGGGCGGCGTCGTCGAGGACCACGATCTGACCGCGGACACCGAAGGACGTCAGGACTGCGGCCACGCGACGCACGCAGGGATGCTCCAGAACCCCCTCGACGCTCAGATCGGCCATGAAGGCACGGTAGCCGTGCTTGGCCCCCACACGGAAGACCACGGGCGGTGCCGCA
>JAYSQH010000254.1:0-1860 GCA_043721655.1 Phycicoccus sp.
GCGTGTTCAAGCTCATCGTCATCGGTGTCATCGTGCTGCTCATCCTCTGGGCGGTCGGCATGTACAACGGCCTGATCAAGCTGCGCAACCTCGTGCAAGAGGCATGGCGCCAGATCGACGTCGAGCTCAAACGCCGCCATGACCTGATCCCGAACCTCGTGGAGACAGTCAAGGGCTATGCCGCTCACGAGCGGGGCACCCTCGAGGGCGTGATGCAGGCCCGGTCTGCCGCGATGTCCGGTGGTCAGAGTCCGGCTGCTGCGGCTCAGAGCGAGGGCATGCTGAGCCAGGCGCTCGGCCGGCTCTTTGCCGTTGCTGAGGCCTACCCGGACCTCAAGGCCAACCAGAACTTCCTTGCGCTGCAACAGGAGCTGACCTCGACCGAGGACCGGATCGCCTCCGGGCGGCGCTACTACAACGCGAACGTCCGCGAGCTCAACACCAAGGTCGAGACCGTCCCGAGCAACTTCGTCGCGGGTCTGGCCAAGATCGGACGTGCTGAGTACTTCGAGTCCGAGGGCGCCGATCGCGAAGTGCCCGCTGTCACTTTCGGCACCGCACCGGCCGCGCCTGCCGTCACCGCAACCCCCGAAACCCCACAGGACTCGATCCAGGACACACCTCCGCCGACCGCCTGACTCCGCCGACGGCCTGAGCTTGCGTCAGCGGGTGGCCTTGGCCTGCTGCATGCGGTGGCGCACGTACTCGACCAGCACCGGGACCAGCGAGAGCACCACGATCAGGATGAGCATGATCTCGATGTTGTTGCGGACCACGTCAACTTCTCCGAGGAAGTAGCCCAACAGCGTCACGCCGGTCGCCCATAGGAAGGCGCCGATGAAGCTGAAGGTAAAGAACTTCCGGCGGTCCATTTTGCTGACGCCAGCCACGGCCGTGATGAAGGTTCGGACCACCGGCACGAAGCGGGCCAGCACGATCGCCTTGTTGCCGTGTTTCTCGAAGAAGAGATGCGCCTTGTCGAAGTGCTCACGCTTGAGCAGGCGTCCGGTTCGGGAGTACAGCGGGGTGCCGACCGCCCGCCCGATCTCGTAACCCACCACGTTGCCCAGAAACGCAGCGGCGGTCAGGAGGGCGCTGGCCACGACGATGTTGACATGCAGGTCGAGCGGGCGAGGGTTCTGGATCACCAGCCCGATCGTGAACAGCAACGAGTCGCCAGGCATGAAGAAGATGAAGAGCCCGCACTCGACGAAGATGACAAGCAGGCTGACCCAGAAGGCGGACGGCCCCAGGTTCTGCAGCAGCTTGTCGGCGTTGAGCCAGTCAGGCCCGAGGGTGTTCATCACAGTTCAGAGGGTATGCCGCGCCGCAGGTGGCGATCCAGTTCGTCTCATACTTGGTCACGACCTGATGGGAGCCACGCGTTGACAGGCAGAGCGTTGACAGATGTTGGAGTTGGACCGTGGGTGGGCCCGTGGCCGGCCGAGCCGGAGCTGTCCCTGTATGACGAGTCGTTGCTGTCCGAGGGTGATCGGCGCAACGTCGTTGACAAGTACCGCTACTGGCGGCATGAGGCGATCGTGTGCGACCTTGACCTCCAGCGGCACGAGTTCCATGTTGCCGTCGAGAACTGGGGCCACGACTTCAACATCGGGTCGGTGATCCGCACCGCTAACGCCTTCAACGCCAGAGCTTTTCACGTCGTCGGTAAGCGGCGCTGGAACCGTCGGGGCGCCATGGTGACCGATCGATACCAGCACGAGTACCACCACCCCACCGTCGAGGACCTGGTCGAATGGGCTGGAAACGCGCCCGCGGGCGGCGACGTGGTCGGGATACCGATCCTTGGCATCGACAACCTGCCCGGCTCGCAGCCGATCGAGACGTACCGTCTGCCCA
>JAYSQH010000255.1:0-3973 GCA_043721655.1 Phycicoccus sp.
AGCGGGATCGCGCAGCCGAAGAAGCGCTGACGGCTGATCAGCCAGTCGCCGTTGAGCCCATTGACCCAGTTCTCGTAGCGGGTACGCATGAACTCGGGGTGGAAGTCGATCTCCTTGCCGCGCGCGATCAGCGCTGCCCGGAGGTCGTCGTCGCGACCGCCGTTGCGGATGTACCACTGCCGGGAGGCGACGATCTCGAGCGGCTTGTCACCCTTCTCGAAGTAGTTGGCCTTGCGCAGCGTCGGGGTCGGCTCGCCGTCCAGATCGCCCGAGACGCGCAGGGCCTCGACGACGGCGACACGCGCGGCGAAGGTCGTCTTGCCGGCGAACTCGGCGAAGAGCGTCTGTCCGGCTTCGGTCGGGAGCCAGTCCGGTGTCTCCGCCTGGATCCGGCCGTTGCGCTGGATGATCGACCGGGTCGGCAGCTGCAGCTCGCGCCACCACTGCACGTCGGTGAGGTCACCGAAGGTGCAGCACATCGCGATGCCGGAGCCCTTGTCCTGCTCCGCGAGGTAGTGCGCCAGCACCGGGATCTCGACCCCGAACAGGGGTGAGGTGACCGTCGTGCCGAACAGGCCGGCATACCGCTTGTCATCGGGGTGGGCGATCAGCGCGACCACGGACGGCAACAGCTCGGGGCGCGTGGTCTCGATGTGGATCGTGGCTCCGCCGGGGGCATGGAACGCGACCCGGTGGAAGTGACCTGGGTAGTCGCGTGCCTCCAGCTCGGCCTGCGCCACCGCGGTCTGGAAGGTCACGTCCCAGAGCCCGGGTGCGTCGGCCTGGTAGGCCTCGCCGCGGGCCAGGTTGCCTAGGAACGCCTCCTGGGCCACGGCGCGCGAGTGGGTGTCGATCGTGCGGTAGCTGATGTTCCAGTCCCAGGAGAAGCCGAGCCGCCGGAACAGTGACTCGAAGGTCTTCTCGTCCTCGACGGTCAGCACGTCGCACAGCTCGATGAAGTTGCGACGGCTGATCGGCAGCTGGTCCGACATCTTTGCCGACTTGCCCTTGCCGGTGTCGCCCTGCTGCGGCGGGACGAAACCCTCGACGTACGGCATGGTCGCGTCACCACGCACCCCGTAGTAGTTCTGCACGCGCCGCTCGGTCGGGAGGCCGTTGTCGTCCCAGCCGATCGGGTAGAAGACCTCGAAACCGGCCATCCGCTTGTATCGGGCCACGCAGTCCGTGTGCGTGTAGGAGAACACGTGGCCCACGTGCAGCGACCCGCTCGCCGTTGGCGGGGGAGTGTCGATCGAGAAGACCCGCTCGCGAGGCCCTGACAGTGCGGTGGCACGGTCGAAGCTGTAGGTGCCCTGCTCGGCCCACGCGTGTGCCCACTTGTCCTCGAGACCGTCGATGGAGGGCTTCTCGGGCATGGTCACGGCGCGGTGCTGGCGAGCGGGGTCGGTCATGGCCGAATCCTCCCAGACGGCACCAGCGCTGGACGAATCGGTTTGTTCTTCGAACCGGACCAGGTCCCGAGCAACCGGGGCAGGCTTGTGTCACGACCCTTCGTTCGTGAAGGAAGGCGAGCAGGCTCAGAGCAACCCGAGCAGGAGCCGCAGCGCGACGTCGACCTCGGCCATCTCGCCCGCGGACAGCCGACCGGCCATGTCTCCAAGCCGCAACGTGCCATCGACGGCGGCCATCTGGTCGACCAGCACTCTTGTTGTCATGCCGTCCAGGTCGATCTCAGGTCGAAAGACCGCGGGTGCAGCCCGCGTCGAGGTTGGCGTGTGAGGTTTCACCAGCGCTCCTGGTGCCGCAGCACGCGTAGTCGGATTGCCCGGCCGGCTGTCCCCTCGCGGGATGACACAGGGCCCGGTGGCTGCTCGCGCATCCACCAGGCCCTGCTCGCGCATCCACCAGGCCCTGGTCGTGCCGTGCGACGTGAGCTCAGTTGCCGCTCACCGAGCTGTTGTACTGCTGGAGCGTCGTGGCCATGCCCTTGGCGGCGTCGCTCATGGCGGTGGCCGGCGGTGCCGCGCCGAGGATGGCCTTCTCGAGACCGTCCTCGGCTGCCTTGCGTGACTGCGGCATGGTGCCGAGCGCGCAACCGGCAGTGGCCGTCGATGGCGTCTCGGCATGCAGGACGTCGACCGCGGTGGAGAACTGCGGGTGCTTGGCGACCCAGGCCTTGTCCAACGGCAGGTCGAGGGCACCCTTGTTCACGGGGAAGTATCCCGTGCTGGTGTGCCAGATCGCCTGCTGCTCGGCGGACGTGGCGAACTTCGTGAACTCCCAGGCGGCGCGCTGCTGAGCATCGCTGTGGCCGGGGCCGGTGATCCACAGGCTCGCGCCGCCGATGATCGGACCGCCCTTTGAGCTGGCGTCGACCTTCGGGAACGGCGCGGTCGCCAGGGCGAACTTGCCGGCGGCGGCCTTGAGATAGCCCCTCAGCGCACCGGTCGACTCGAGGTTCATCGCAACGTTGCCACTCTTGAACGCGGCCTGGGCGTCGTCGGTCTTGCGACCGGTGTTGGTGGCCAGGCCCTGCTTGACCATGTCGGCCCACCACGTGGCCACCTTGGTGCCGGTGGCACCGCCGAACTGCACCTCGGTGGCCAGACCCTTGCGGCCGTTTTCCAGGTTGCAGTAAGTCTCTCCCGACTCGGCGATCAGCTGCTCGACGAACCAGCCGTAGATCGAGGCTCCGAAGCCATACTGCGTCACCTGGCCGCCGGCGTTCTTGATCGTCAGCTTCTTGGCAGCCGTCATGATCTCGTCGAGGGTCTGGGGTGGCGTCTTGGGGTCCAGGCCTGCCTTCTTGAAGGCGTCCGCGTTGATGTACAGCAGTGGCAGCGACGAGTTCAACGGCATCGACCGGAGCTTGCCGTCCAGCGTGTAGTAGTTGGCGATGTTCGGCTCCAGGGACGACATGTCGTAGCCGTCCTTGGCCGCGAAGTCCCCTGCGGCCACGGTCTGCTTGGAGTCCACCATGAACCGGGTGCCGATGTCGTAAACCTGCACCAGGTCGGGGGTCTGCTTCTGCTGCACCGATGCCTTGAACTTGGTGATGACGTCGTCGTACTCGCCCTGGAAGACCGCGTTGACCTTGATCTTCCCGGCGTTCTTGGCGTTGAACGCGGCGACCATCGTGTTGAGGGCCTCCGCGTTGGTCGCCTTCATGGAGTGCCAGAAGGCGATGGTGGTGACGCCCTTGGCGCTCGTGAGGGCATCGGCGCCGGGTACGCCCTTGCTCTGCGTGTCACCGCCAGAGCCCCCACCGCACGCGCTGGCGGCCAGGGTTACTGCGGCCATACAGGCAACCAACCGGCCTGCACGTCTGGACCCAATCATGAGCTCTCCTTCGTTGGTGCGCTGCCAGTGGTGGCGCGGCGCAGGGGTGGTGCGGTGGGAGGCTTGGTTCGCGACCCAGACGGGCGTGCTGGGAGTGATGGGCGTGATGGGCGTGGGGTAGTCAACGGGACGAGCCCGCGATCAGACCGCGCACGATGAAACGCTGGCCGAAGATGACCAGGGCCAAGGTCGGCAGCAGCGACAGGACGACCCCGGCGAGGATCAGACCGGGGTCGGCCGCCTCGGCGTTCGACAGCTGGGTGATCCCAATCTGCAGGGTCTGCGAGGTGGGTGTGGAGGTGATCAGCAGTGGCCAGAAGTACTGGTTCCAGGCGGACAGGAAGACGTAGACCGCGACGGCGGCGAGTGCGGGCTTCTGCAGGGGCAGCAGGACACGCCACATGAAGCGCGCGTGGCCGCATCCGTCGACCCGTGCGGCGTCACGCAGCTCGCGTGGGAACTGCAGGAAGGACTGGCGTAGCAGGAAGACCCCGAACGCGTTCACCAGGAATGGCAGCACCAGGCCGGGAAGGGTGTTGGCCAGCCCCCAGCCGCTGATCAGGAGGTAGTTCGGCAGGATGATGGCTTCCCAGGGCACCATCAGGGTCGCCAGGAACACGCCGAAGATCGCCGCACGCCAACGCATCGGAAGGAAGGCGAACGCGTATGCCGC
>JAYSQH010000256.1:0-6666 GCA_043721655.1 Phycicoccus sp.
AGGCCGCCCGGTCGGGGCAGCCGGGGGGTCGTGCGCAGGTGCTCCGTGGCGAGCCGGCGTTGGGCGAGAAGGGCCTGGATGGTGAAGGCCTCGTCATAGCGCAGTCGTTCGAGGCCGCGCTGGACATCGGCTCTTGTCCGGGGCAGGTGCAGCAGCTTGTAGGCATCAAGGAGCCCCACCAGATGGTGCTGGGAACGCAGCTCTTCGGGCAGCGGGTCGGGGACATCGTCGAGCTGGTGAAACACCAGGCGCGCGGCCTTGGTGATGTTCCAGGAGTCGAGCTTCGGGACCTCCAGGTAGATCGGAATCAAGCCACCCGCGTAGGTCTCCATTGCCTCGTCGGCGTCCTCTTCGTCGAACAGCTCATAGTTCGGGTGGGCGAGCTGGAAGGTGTTCCTGTACCGCTGGATCCTTCCGGCGAACAGCCCGGTCCGTCCGGGTCGCAGCCGGTCGACGTGCCCATAGTGCTTGAAGAAGGTCAGCGTCATCTCGTTGCCGCCGCTGTCAGCCACGACCACAGTCAGCATGGTCGCCCGGCGTTGACGCATCGGACGGGTCTTGGCAGTCCGCACGGTGGCGACCACGACGGTGTACTCGTCCTCGTGGAGCTGGGTGAGGTCGGTCGTGGTCGCGGGGTCGATGTAGCGCCGGGGCAGGAACGCCAGGAAGTCGCCCACACCCTCGACCCCGCGTGAGGTCCTCAGCTTGGCTGCGCTCGGTCCCAGGATGCCCTTGAGCGGGGTGGACGGATCTGCCACGTCACTCCACCCCGAGCAGCAGCGCATAGGTGGGCTGCCCGCCGTTGATGATGCCGACCTCAACGTCGCGGCCACCCCCTCGGACCGAAGCGGCCACCGCAGCCGAGACCTCCGGCCCGGCGCCGGCGCCGCGAACGACCGTCAGCAGCTCGCCACCGCCGGTGAGCAGCCGCGCCACCACTTCCGCTCCGACCACGGCGAGATCCTCGCCGATGGTCACGACACCACCGCCGACCAGGCCCAGGATGTCGCCCGGGAGGCACCACCCGGCACTGGTCTGCGTCTTCTTACCGGCCACGGTGACGGCTCCGTATCGGGTGGCCGCAGCGGCAGCGCTCATGGCAAGGAGGTTGTCATCGGCGCTGGCCGCGGGCTCGAAGACGGCCAGCGCCGCGATGCCCTGGACCGCGGCCCACGACGGTACGACCTCGACCTCGATCCCCGACTCGCCGGCAGCCGAGGCTGCCGCCTCCGCCGCCAGCTGGTTGTCGGTGTCGTTGGGCAGGACGAGCACGCGCCGAGAGCCAGCCGACCGGATGGCATCCAGCAGCTGACCCGCGGAGGCACGCAGACCCGACCCGTTGAACACGACCACGGCACCTGCCGCGCGGAAGACCTCGGCCAGTCCCTCACCCGCCGCCCAGGCCACCACCGCTACGGCACCGGCGGTCGCGGGTGTCGTCCGCGTGCGGTACTGGTCGCCGAAGTGCGTGACCACGATGCGATGCGGTCGACCCGCCTCGATGCCCGCCTCGATGGCTGCGCCGACGTCGTCGACGTGCACGTGGACGTTCCAGAGATCCCCGCCACCCACCACCATGACCGAGTCGCCCATGGCATCCAGCCGTTCTCGCAGACCGGAAACGGCCTCTTCGTGGCTGTCCGAGAGCAGATACATGACCTCGTATGCCGGCCCTGCAAAGCCAGTCTGGCCGGCGTCGCTCCCGTCATCACCAGGATGGTCAGCGTGCCCAGGGTGGGACGGGTGTGGCAGGGTCGCCCCGGGCCCAGGTGGCAGGCCGGAGGTCAGCTCGCCGGCGATGACCCGCACCAGCGCCTCGAGCACGAGCACATAGCCCATGCCACCGGCATCAACCACGCCGGCCTGAGCCAGGATCGGCAGCTGTGCGGTCGTGCCGGCCAGCGCCACCCTGGCCGCAGCCAGCGAGGCGTGCGCGACGGCATACAGATCGGCGCCTGTTGCCGCAGCCAGCTCGGCGGCGCTGGCTGCGGCCGAGGCCACCGAAAGGATGGTCCCTTCGACCGGCCTGGCCACTCCGGCGTACGCACGGTCGCTGGCCCGGCGCACGGCCACCGCCAACGTGGGCCCGTCGATTCCGTCCGCGCCATCGACGCCAGAGGTCGCGGCTTCGGCAATGACCTCGCTCAGACCGCGGACCAGCTGGCTGAGGATCACGCCGGAGTTCCCGCGAGCGGCCAGGAGGGTGGCCCGGGCCAGTGTCGCGGCGTCGCCGGCCAATGTCGGCCCCACGTCAGGGTCCGACCCTCCGGGGGCCTCGCGGGCAGCCTCGAGCGCCGAGTCCAGCGTCATGTACAGGTTCGTGCCGGTATCGCCGTCGGGAACCGGGAAGACGTTGACATCGTCGATCTCGGTGCGATGGGCAGCGAAGGCGGCACGCGCGGCCACCGCCCAGCGCCTGGCGGCACGGGCGTCAAGAAGCTCCAGCCGGCTGCTCTTCTCGCTCACCTGCACCACCTCTCCCTGTCTGCCGAGAGGCTAGCCCTCAGGCCGCGCTCCAGCACCGTTCGCCCGCTTGCCGACTGGTTCATTTTGGCCCAGGCCGCGGACTCGGCTACTCTTGACCGGTTCCCGTGGTTGCTGCGTTCTCAGTAGGTGTGTACTGCCTACCTGCCTCGGGGCCTCGAACTGTCCATGGCAATACGCTGTGTGTTGAACAAGCGCCAGCACCCCATCGAAACTCAGGAGAATCCCGTGGCTGCCAACTGCGACGTCTGCGGCAAGGGACCGGGCTTCGGTCACAGCATCTCGCACTCACACCGTCGCACGAAGCGCCGTTGGAACCCCAACATCCAGCGCATCAAGGCTCTGGTTGGTGTTGCGGGTGTGACCCCGAAGCGTCTCAACGTCTGCACGTCATGCCTCAAGGCCGGCAAGGTCAAGCGCTAGGCGCCCAGCGCACGCACTGAAGCATTGCGTTGCATTGCTTCCGAAGCCGACCTCCCCGCGGAGGTCGGCTTCGCGCTCTGGAGGCCGATCCGGCTCAGCCCCCGAAGTGGTCCCAGCCCCGACCGATGACCGACTCACCGCGTAGTCGGACTCCGGAGCCGGCCACCACCCTGCCCACCTGTCGCCAGCCATCCGGCAGCCCGGCAGCCTCGGGAAAACTGGCGAGCAACGAGTGCTCCTCGCCACCCTCGACGACGCTTCGCCACGCGTCGTCGGCCCCCACCGCGTCAACCAGCTGTGCCACGTCGTCGGCAAGAAGCAGGTCGTCCAGCTCGATCCCAACCCCGCTCGCCTGCGCCATCCGGCCGGTATCGCGCCCTAGCCCATCGCTGATGTCGAGCATGGCGCTGGCCCCTGCCCCCGCGGCTACGGGTCCCTGCTCGTATGGCGGCCGCGGACGGCGGTGGTAGTCAACCAGCTCTGGCGCGCGACTGGTCTCACCGCGTTGCAGCAACAACAACCCCGCAGCCGCGTGACCCAGGCTGCCGCACACGGCCAGGACATCGCCCGCGTGGGCACCCGAACGCAGTACCGGAGGGCGACCTTCGCAGTCCCCCAGCGCCGTCACGGACACGACCAGCACCCCCTCGGGCGCCGACGACAGGTCACCGCCCACCACTGGTACGCCGGCCGCACCCGCTGCCTGGGCCACACCCAGGGTGAAGTCCCGGACCCAGGCGAGCGATGTCCGGGGATCTGCGATCAGGGTCACCAGGAGACCGCTCGGCGCACCTCCCATGGCGGCAATATCGGCGAGGTTCTGAGCGACAGCCTTGGCGCCCACGTCTGCGCCCGTCGACCACTCGTCCAGCCAGTCGCGACCACGGACCATCGCATCGGTCGTGGCCAGCACCGACCCATGAGGGGTGCTCAGCAAAGCGGTGTCGTCACCGGGCCCGATCAGGACCCCGGGTCCGCCGGGCAGCAGCGGGAAGATCGTGGCCAGCAACCCGTCCTCGCCGAGCTCGCCGAGCGTGGGCCCCTCGGGTTGAGGGTTTTCCACCAACATATGACCTCCCAGTGGGACGAACCGTGCCTTCGCACGGTAGCGTCTGCACAGCCGGGTCCACACAGGGCTCCGGTCCCTGATTACCGTTCATCTCGGGGCTAGTCGCTCCGATCTCGTTCTCTTGGAGGCGTCGTGGTGGTCCAGGCCTACGTCCTGATTCAGTCTGAAGTTGGCAAGGCGGCTCTGGTCGCCGAGGCGATCGCGAAAATCTCCGGCGTCACCATGGCTGAGGACGTCACCGGCCCGTATGACGTCATCGCCCGCGTCGAAGCACGCACTGTTGACGAGCTCGGCAAGTTGGTCATCGCCAAGATCCAGGACGTCCCGGGCATCACCCGCACCCTGACCTGCACGGTTGTTCACGTCTGAGCGGAGTGCACGTCGCGCGTTGGCCGGTGACCGGTTGGCCGTGACGGATCGGCCGGTGACACGTCGCTCTGCCCGGATGTGCCACCGTTTGAGCCAGACGTTCTGCTTCAGCGCGGCCATCCTCGTGGGGGGTCTGGCTGGCTGCTCGTCGGCAGTCGACGTGGCGGCCCCCGCCGGTGCTGACTCGGCAGCCTGTCGGTCGGCTTCGGCCCAATGGCCCACAACTGTTGGCGGACAGTCGCTTCAGGCGACGACATCCTCGTCCGATGCCGTGCGCGCCTGGGGCAGCCCGGCAATCATCGCCCGCTGCGGGGTGGCCCCCGTCGGCCCGACCACAGATCAGTGTCTGGCGGTCAGCGGCGTCGACTGGGTGGCACATCGGCTCACAGACGGGGTGCGTTTCACGACCTACGGCCGGTCACCTGCGATCGAGGTCCTGGTGCCCAACGCCTACAAACCCGAACCCTTGCTTCTCCCCGCGTTCGGCGCAGCGGCTTCGGCCATCCCGCAGGGTGAACGACAGTGCCAGTGAGAGATCAGCAAGCAGGGAATCAGCCGGAAGCAGGTCAGCGAAGACCGATCCGCCGGTCCAGGGCCAGCTGAATCAGCTCGTCGATCAGATCTGGGTAGTCCAGCCCTGAGGCCGCCCACATCCGGGGGTACATCGAGAGCGGGGTGAAACCCGGCATGGTGTTGATCTCGTTGAGGATCACGTCACCGTGTTCGGTATAGAAGCAGTCCACCCGGGCCAGTCCCTCACAACCGGCGGCCTCGAAGGCAGCCGCTGCGATCCGGCGTATCTCATCGGACACGTCATCCGGAAGCTGAGCAGGGCACGAGAGCTCGACGTCGGACTCTGCGAGGTACTTGGCCTCGAAGTCGTAGAACTCGTGACCCCTGACCACCTTGATCTCGCCGACTTCGCTGGTCCGGGGGGCGGCGCCGTCGCGCCCTTCCAGGACCGCGCACTCGATCTCTCGCCCGACGATGGCGGCCTCGACGATGACCTTGGGATCATGGGTGCGGGCGACCTCGATGGCTGCCTGCAGGGTCTCGGGCCCGGACACCTTGGTGATGCCCATGCTTGATCCGGCGCGGGCCGGTTTGACGAAGACGGGCCAGTCGAGTGACGCCACCGCATCCATCGACGCCGCGGGGTCTCGCTGCCACTCGCGGTCGGTGATCACGACGTACGGGCCGATCGGAAGTCCGTGCCCGGCGAAGACCACCTTCATGTAGTGCTTGTCCATCATCACCGCAGACGCGAGCACGCCCGACCCCACGTAGCGGATATCGGCCAGCTCCAGGAGACCCTGGATCGTCCCGTCCTCGCCAAAAGGGCCATGAAGCAACGGGAAAACCACGTCGACCTCACCTAGCGCCCGGGGCGGCGCGCCTGGCTCGAGGATGCTGAGCGACCGCTCGCTGGTGCTCAACGGAACCAAGACCCCGGCGCCGGAACCGTCGACCTCGGGAATGTGACCGGGTGACATCTCGAGCGCCCCTATGTCACCGGAGGCCAGGACCCACCGTCCGTCCTTGGCAATGCCGATCGGCAGCACGTCGTAGACGTCCCGGTCGATCGCCTGCATGACGCCTGCTGCGGTGGCGCAGGACACAGCGTGCTCGGACGACCGGCCGCCGAAGACGATGGCCACTCTGGGCTTGCGCGGTGGCGCGTCGGTAGGTTGTGGGCTGGAGTTGTTGTCGGTGTCGTTCATCGCCTGCGACCCTATCCCCCGGCACCGGATCGACCGCGAATACCTCCCCGCAGATACCCCTAGGCTGAGCCAGTGGACGCTCATCACGAAGGCCTCGCCCCCGCTTCCATCCTGGTATCAGCCGGCCGGCAGCCGCGCCTCCCGGGTGCCGGTCTCAATGCCCCGCTCGAGTTCAGCTCGACGTATGTCGCCGACGGCCCGGTCAACTATGCCCGCAACGGCAACCCCACGTGGACCGCGTTCGAGGAGGCCCTGGGCGCACTCGAGGGCGGGTCCGCGCTGGTCTTCGCCTCCGGCATGGCTGCCATTGCAGCCGCGCTGTCGCTCGTGTCCGAGGGCTCGGTCATCGTCGCTCCTACCCATGCCTATAGCGGCACGGGCCTGATCCTGGCCTCTCTCGAGAAGGCCAGACGGATCGTCGTGCGACGCGTCGACATCAGTGATGCAGATGCCGTGATCGCAGCACTCAAGGGTGCCGACCTCCTCTGGGCTGAGTCCCCTACCAATCCGATGCTCGAGGTCGCGGACCTGCCAAGAATCTTCGCTGCGGCGCATGCAGTTGACGCAATTGCGCTGTGTGACAACACATTTGCCACTCCC
>JAYSQH010000257.1:0-5463 GCA_043721655.1 Phycicoccus sp.
TTCGGGTGCCTTGGTCAGCAGCTCCAGGACGTCGGGGGAATCGAGGTCCTCATAGGCCTCCAGGGCGGCGGGGAAGAACTCCCGCAGGCTGGAGCGCAACCGCAGCACCAGGCGGGTGCGGTCCCAGATCAGGCTCTGGTGCATCCGGGTCAGGACCTTCACCGCGCCGGCGTCCTTGCTGTCCCCGGCGACGGTGCGCAGCTGGTGGCAATGGGTGCGGACCATGTCGGCCAGGACATGCGCGTCGCCAGCATCGCTCTTGGCTCCCGAGACGTCTTGACCCTGACGGGCACGAGCGGACTGCAGTGGGTTGATCGCGTACACCTGGTATCCGGAGGCGACCAGTGCGGCGACCCACGGGCCGCGGTCGGTCTCGATGCCGATCTTCACCTCGGCGGCGTCGCTGTCCTCGGGTAGGAACCTCCCAACCAGCCCGTGCAGCCTGGCTATCCCTGAAATGCCTTCCGGTAGGCGGGCTTTGGCAAGTCGCCTCCCGCTCTCGTCCTGGACCTCCACATCGTGATGGTCCTCAGCCCAGTCATCTCCGACGAACAGCAATCTGATGTCCTCCACTTCGCTCGTCTACCCGGCCAGCAGCCTGCAGGAAAACCCGCGACCTAATGGTCAAGTGCTCACGCCAAGACGGCGGGCACGACATCCCATCAGCGGTTCGTCTTCCTGACCACCGATGGAGGCACGATCTGACACTAGGACTCGAGGTCCAGGCGGGAAAGAGTGCTCATCCATCGGCGGCTACCAGGCACCGAGCCTGTCATGATCTCGGCCCGGTAACCCCCATTAGACGGAAATCCAGGGTGTGTCTGCGGTCATGTGTCGGAAGACACTCTCCCTACCTTCGGTGCTAGCTGATCTGCTCCGCGCGAAGCCTGCGTTCCCGGATGGCGTGCTCGTCCGTGCGCTCGTCATAGGACCAGAAGCCATGCAGCCAGGAGGCGGTCAGGGCCACTCCCAGCACACACAGGATGCCGCCGCTGGTGATCGATCCACGCACGCTCCATCGGTCGGCCACGAGACCCGCCCTGGCCTGGCCGCCGATGGGGCCGAGGGAGTAGGACAGCATCTCGATCCCGGCCAGCCGGCCTCGCATCGAGTCCGGGATGGTCTGGTTCCAGATCACTGAACGGAAGAGACCACTGACCATGTCTGCAGCCCCCGCGACCACCAGGCACGCCAGGACCAGCCAGAGGGAAGGCATCAGCCCGGCCAGCGCGATGGAGCCGCCCCAGACCGATGCGGCGATCACGATTGCCCGCCCGTGGTGGTGGACCCGCGAGGTCCAGCCGGAGGTCGCCGTAGCGGCGAGCGCGCCGACACCCTCAGCCGAGTAGAGCAGGCCGAGCATCGCCGGCGCATGGAAGATCTGGGTGGCGAGCGCAGGGAACAGCACGATCGGCATGGCCATGAGCATGGCCACGATGTCGATGACGTAGGTGCCCAACAGGTCCCTGCGCCGCAGGGCATAACGCAGACCCTCGGCCACTCCGGCCAGGCTTGGCGGGTTCGTACGGTCGGTCGCCGGATACGGCTTCAAGGCCATGAACAGCAGCGTGGCCACTGTCAGGCCGGTGACGTCGATGGCGAAGCACCAGCCCACGCCCACCCACTGCAGCAAGACCCCACCGATTGCCGGTCCAGCGAGCACGCTGACCTCGCGGCCAAGCGACGAGACCGCTACGGCAGCGGGGATCTGTTGGTGGCGAACCACACGTGGTAGCAACGCTTCTCGTGAGGGACGCTGCAGCGATCCGGCCGCCGCGAGCAAGGCGCCCATGACGTAGATGAGCCACACCCGCGGGCTGGAGAGAAACGCGTTGGCCATCAAGGCGGTGGTCAGCATCACCTGCGCTGCACCGGTGCCGACGAGCATTCGGCGACGGTCAACATGGTCGGCGAGGGCACCGCCATACAGCCCGAAGACCACCAACGGTGCGATCTCGACGATGCCCAGGGCGCCGACCGCGAAGTTGGATCCGGTCAGCTGGTAGAGCTGGTAGGGGAGGGCGACATAGCTGACCATGCCCCCCAGGTAGAACACGGTGCCCGCCCAGAAAAGCAGGCGGAAGTCGCGAGACTCGCGCAGCGGGGTGACGTCAACGCGAAGGCGCAGCAGGCGTTCCCGCAGGTTCTTCACGTCGCGATGGTGACAGAACGCCGCGCTGGGTGCTAATGAATTCGGCTACTCAGAGGGGATCCCACGCGCCGAGCGACGTTCTGATCGTCCACAGGGCCTGCGACCAGATCTCACCGTCTGTATGCGCCTCGCCCCTCACGTCCTCGGGGTAGTGCTTGTGCTCGGACGGTCTCCGCAGTCAGTGGGGCGCCAGGCGTTCGGTGTAACAGCCCTCGAGATTGCGCGTCCTCACGGCTCCACTCGGGGGCCTAGGCTGCGGATCTAACCGGCTACGGTGCTCTTGCCCACCGACGAGCCTGCCCCGTGGTAGCCGACAAAGGGGACAGCGATGCGTAAGGCGTTTCAGCAGAAGGGCTTCACCCGGCTCTTCACTGGTTTGACGACCAGCATGCTCGGTGACTCGGTGATGCTGCTGGTGCTGAGCATGTGGGTCAAGACCCTGACCGGCTCCAACGGCGCAGCGGGCCTCACCTTCTTCTGGATGGTGGTCCCCGCGCTGTTCGCGCCGCTCTACGGGATGTATATCGACCGGATCAGGCGCAAGCCCCTGCTGGTCTGGGGCAACGTGCTCTCGGCCGTGATGGTTCTGCCACTGCTGCTGGTGAGCGACGCCGGCGACGTCTGGATCGTCTACGTCGTCGCGTTCCTCTACGGCATCTCGTTCGTCGTCCTCCCGGCCGGGCTGAACGGGCTGCTCAAGGAGATGATTCCCGACGACCTGCTCGTGGAGGCCAACTCCTCACTGCAGACGACCAAGGAAGGCTTCCGCCTGATCGGCCCCCTGGTGGGCGCGGCGCTGTTCGGCCTGTTCGGCGGTGGTGTCGTCGCCGTCGTCGACTCGTTGTCATTTCTCGTCGCCGCTCTGGTCATCGCGTCAATTCCGTTGCAGGAGAGCGCTCCCGAACGGAGCGAGCAGCACTGGTGGCACGAGATGACGGGCGGCATCAAGCATCTGGCGCACGAGCCCGTACTGCGACACATCCTGGTCTCGTTCGCGCTTATGCTGATCGTGCTCGGCTTCACGGAGGCGTCGATCTATGCACTGCTGGATTTCTTCGGCAAGCCGCCCACCTTCGCCGGTGTCGTGGTCACGGTGCAAGGCGTCGGCGCCATCGTAGGAGGCCTCACGACCTCACTGTGGGTCCGTCGACTAGGGGAGGCCGGGACCGTCACCGTCGGCATGGCGCTCCTCGCGGTCGGCCTGGCGATCGTGGCACTCACCTCAACACTGTGGGTCATGCTCGCGGCTGTTGTGGTTCTCGGCTACGCGCTGCCGCTGACGTTCATTGCCTCCACGACCATGATCCAGAGGCGCACACCACACGCACTGATGGGTCGGGTGTCCGCCGCCGTCGAGACCGTTTTGGGTGCGCCGCAGGCGATCTCGCTGGCCCTAGGCGCGCTGCTCGTGACGCTCCTCGACTATCACGTCATCTTCGCGATCATGGCGGCGTCTACCGGCGCCGCTGTCGTCTACCTGTTGATCTCCCTGCGCGGCAATCTCTTTCGACCGGACTCGCCGTTGACAGCCTCTCCGGTTGAAGCGAGCTTGCCCGTCGGGCCAAGCCCGACGCACTCCGAGGTGGGCGTGTCGACGGTGAGCTGAGGAGGTTGCCGGGAAGCCGGCGATAGCGTGAAGAGATGGAGGCGCGGCAACGGGAAGCTTGTCACCGGTCCGGCGAGTGCCTGAGCCGCTAGTCCTCGAAGGAGTGCTCGGCCGCGGGGAACGTCCCGCCTGCGACATCAGCCGCGTATGCCCGGGCAGCGTCACCCAGGGTCGTGCGCAGGTCGGCATAGCGCTTGACGAAGCGTGGCGCCTTGCCGCCCCGCAGCCCCGCCATGTCCTGCCAGACGAGTACCTGGGCGTCGCAGTCCGGGCCGGCGCCGATCCCGATCGTGGGGATGTGCAGCGCCTTGGTGACCCGGGCGGCGGCAGCTGCGGGGACCATCTCCATGACCACAGAGAAAGCTCCGGCCCGCTCCAGCGCCAAGGCGTCCTCGACCAGCGCATCGCCCGCATCCCCGCGGCCCTGGATGCGATAGCCGCCAAGCACGTGCTCGCTCTGAGGTGTGAAACCGATATGCCCCATGACCGGGATGCCCGCGCGCACGAGTAGCTCGATCTCGGGCACCATCGGGCGTCCGCCCTCCAGCTTGACCGCGTGCGCCAGGCCCTCTTTCATGAACCGGGTCGCGGTGGCCAGTGCCTGGGTCGGGCTTGCCTGGTAGGACCCGAAAGGCAGGTCCGCGACGACCAGCGCGTGTCGGGCAGAGCGGGTGACGGCCCGAACCAGCGGCACCAGGTCGTCCACGGTGACCGGCACCGTCGTCTCGTATCCATAGACGTTGTTGCCAGCCGAATCGCCAACCAGGAGAACGGGAATGCCGGCTTCGTCGAAGATCTCAGCGGAGTACTGGTCGTATGCCGTGAGCATCGCCCAGCGCTCACCGCGCTCCTTCATGGCCTGCAGGTGCGGGATCCGGATGCGCTTGAGCGTGGGCGTGGATGCTGACGGGGAGGTGGCCGATCCGGGCGTGCTGGCGGCGCCGCTGCCGTAGGGGGCGGGCTGTTCACTCATCGTTCAGGCTCCTTGCATCTAGTGCCAGACCTCGGGATGTTGCTGTCCTGGTGGTGCTTGCGGTGCTTGCTCTCCTTGTCGTGCCTTAGGTCAGGCGTCCTGCTCGCGCCAGTGACTGGTGATCGGCAGCCGGCGGTCGCGTCCGAACGCCAACGGCGAGATCTTGGGCCCCGGCGCGAACTGTCGACGCTTCCACTCGGCTCTGTCGACGAGCCCGATCACGTGGTCCACCACCGTGGGCTCGAAGCCTGCCCCGATCAGATCGGCCCGGCCCTGGGTACCTTCGACATAGCGGTCGAGGATCGCGTCGAGCTGTTCGTACGGAGGCAGTGAGTCCTGGTCGACCTGGCCGGGCCGCAGCTCGGCCGAGGGCGCTTTGCTGATGGATGCCAACGGTATCGGGGGCTTCTCGCCACGACGTTCGGCCTCCGCGTTACGCCACGTGGCCAGCTCCCACACCAGCGTCTTGGGCACGTCCTTGAGCGGCGCGTATCCGCCGACGCTGTCGCCGTAGAGGGTCGAGTAGCCGACCGAGACCTCGCTCTTGTTGCTGTTCGTCAGGACGAGATGCCCCTCCTGGTTGCCGAGCCCCATCCAGATCACGGCGCGCACCCTGGCCTGCAAGTTCTCTTCGGCGACCCCCGTCAGCTTGAGGTTGTCCAGGAACGCGCTGACCATCGGCTCGATGGGGATGACGCGATAGTCCAGACCCAGGTTCTGCGCCAGCTCGGC
>JAYSQH010000258.1:0-2242 GCA_043721655.1 Phycicoccus sp.
TTCGGCGTAGTCGATGGCCTTGTCGCGAGTCAGCGCGAGGTCTCGGACCGGGGCGATGCAGGTGAGCTCTGGAGCAAGCGAGGCGATGCCCACCTCAAAGCGGACCTGGTCGTTGCCCTTGCCGGTGCAGCCGTGGCCGACGACGGTGGCGCCGTGCTGCTCTGCGGCCCGGACCAGGTGCTTGACGATCAGGGGACGGCTCAGCGCCGAGACCAGCGGGTAGCGGTCCATGTAAAGGGCGTTCGCCTGGATCGCAGGGAGGCAGTACTCGTTGGCGAACTCGTCGCGGGCGTCGGCCACGTAGGCCTCGACGGCGCCGCAGTCGAGCGCGCGCTGGCGGATGACGTCGAGGTCCTCTCCGCCCTGCCCCAGGTCGACGGCGACGGCGACGACCTCGGCGCCGATGGCATCGGCGATCCAGCCGATGGCGACCGAAGTGTCCAGGCCTCCGGAATATGCGAGAACTACGCGGTCAGTCACGGGGACTCCCTTGTGATGTCATCGTGTCCGACGACGTTGGTGTCATCGTCGGTTGGACGATGTGGTGGGTCTGCGGGGTGGGCTCACGGTTTGGCTCACGGTTCAGCTCAGGCTTGTCATGACCGGCCAGCGCCAGCAAGCGGCGCACCAGGGCCCGGCTCTGCCGCGCGCCAGTGGTGATGATCATGACGGTGTCGTCGCCCGCGATGGTGCCCAGGATGTCCGGTTCATCGGCCTGGTCGAGCGCTGCGGCGAGGTAGTTGGCGGCTCCCACCGGCGTGCGCAGCACCACGAGGTTGGCAGAGGGCCGTGCGGTGACGAGCAGCTCCTCGCACTGACGACGCAGGCGTGAGATGACCTCATCGGGAGCCGGGGCGGCTCGGACCGTTCGATCGCCCCCCAGCCCGGGGACGGCATAGACCAGGGTCTTGCCCTCGCGGACCTTGACGGCGCCCAGCTCGACGAGGTCACGGCTCAGGGTCGCCTGGGTGATGTCGAAACCTTCGCGCGACAGGATCTCCTGGAGCTCGCCCTGGGAGCGGACGCTCCGGTGCCCGAGGATGTCCAGGATGAGCTGACGTCGGCCGGCCGCGGTCTGCGGGATCACGGCGTCGGCCCCAGCCCGTCGAGGAGGTCAGGAAGAGCGGCCACGAAGGAGTCGATCTGCGCGTCGGTGACCACCAGCGGGGGGGCGAGCCTGAGTGCGTTGGGCGCCGGTGCGTTGATGATGAAGCCCGCTTCGAGGGCACGCTCGGCGACGACGGAGGCAACGTCGGCCGACAGCACGATGGCACGCAGGAGTCCGGCCCCTCGAACTCCCGAGATCAGCGGATGGCCAAGCGCCGTAACCGAATCGGACAGACGGTTGCCAACTGACGTGACATGCGCGAGCAGCCCGTCCTTCTCGATCGTGTCGAGAACGGCCAGCCCTGCCGCGGCGGCCAGAGGGTTGCCGCCAAAGGTGCTTCCGTGCTGGCCGGGCGTGAGCAGCCCGCTGACCTCGGGCCCGAAGGTCACCAGGGCACCGATCGGCACGCCTCCGGCCAGCCCCTTGGCCACCGTGATGGCGTCGGGGACGACGCCGGCATGCTGGAAGGCGAACCACGTGCCCGTACGGCCCACGCCGGTCTGTACCTCGTCGAGGATGAGCAGAGCCCCGGTCGCTGTGGTCAGCTCGCGGGCCAGCTGCAGGTATGCCGGGTCGGCGGCGACGACCCCAGCCTCGCCCTGGATCGGCTCCAGGAACACGGCCGCGACATTGGCGGTGACAGCAGCGCGCAGGGCGCTTTCGTCATTCAGCGGGATGTGGGTGACCGACGCGATGAGCGGCGCGAACGGCTCGCGATAGGCGTGCTTGTGGGTCAGCGCCAGCGCACCCGTGCTGCGCCCATGGAAGGAGCCCTCCGCCGCGATGAGCTCGGTACGGCCTGTGCGGCGACTGAGCTTGATCGCCGCCTCGACGGCCTCGGTGCCCGAGTTGGCGAAGAACACGGCTGAGCCGTCAGGTGCCCCCGCAACGGCCAGGAGCCGCTCGGCCAGCTCGATCTGCGGCGGGCTGGCAAAGAAGTTGGAGACATGGATCAGGGACGCAGCTTGTTTGGAGATCGCGTCGACGACCGCCGGGTGTCCGTGGCCGAGTGAGTTGACGGCTATTCCGGCCAGCAGGTCGAGGTAACGCTTGCCATCGGCATCCCATACGTAGCAACCCTCCCCGCGGGTCAGGACTGCCTTCGGACGACCAAACACACCCATCAACGAATGT
>JAYSQH010000259.1:0-4510 GCA_043721655.1 Phycicoccus sp.
GTCGAGGTAGGCCGCGCCGTTCTTGAGCGCTGGGTACTGCGAACGAATGCCTTCGGTGTCCCACGTCGTGTCCATGGGACCGAGCATGCCCGATCTGGCCGCGAATGATGCACCCGCCCGACGCGATGGGCTGCAACTGCTCCCTGATCACGCCTGAACGTGGCGTGCCATCGGCCATCCGAGCGATGCCCACCCATCCGTTCGGGTGAATTCGCCACGTTGTTTCCCAACTGCCAGACGTGGATCCCACCGACCACCCATTGTTGAGCGATGGACAGCAACGCGCTTGAACAGCTTTCCCCCGAGGTCAACGGCTCCTGCGCGACAGCAGTGACGGCGGCACTCGCTGAGGGCAGCAAGGTCGTTCAGGCCAGACGTGTCAGCGAGAACGACTGGCGAATAACGCTGGAGGGGACTCAATCCCTCGCCGGCCGGTTGGAAGCTGTCGTGGACTCTGCTCCGGCGGCCGCACGAGGCACCTGGGAAACCGTGGGGCACCCAAGGCATGGCCACGTCCACCTGGAGATCGGCTGCCGCGGCCCGCACCTCCTGACCAGGTTGCTCCAGGTCGTCATCGATGACCACGCCTCCGCGCATCCGCGAGTGCACCTGCAGGCGAAGCTGGAGGTCGACGACTCCATGAGCCCACGTCGTATCGACCTGTTGGTGCCGCCGTGGGAGAGCCCGCGGGGCCACACGTTGCCGAAACGGCTGGCGCTGGCTCAGCCGGTCTGAGCCAAGCCGCGCATACGGCCGCTGCTGTCGTTCAGGCGCGGACGAAACGCACCCGCCAAGCTTCGGGGCCCTGCTCGAGGTAGTCGACGCTGAACACCCCCGGCGAGCGCTCCTCCAGCTGCGCCAGGAGCGGCAGAGGGTCGTGCGGAGCGACGAGGACCATCCCGCTCCCAGGCCCCACCGAGTCCAGCGCGCCGAAGATCGTGGCATGACGTATGGCGTGTGGCACCGCCCGCGCGTCGAGCTCCGGCAGGACTCCTGCAGGGTCCTGTTCGCCACAGCCGCACTCACCGCCGCACCCGCCCGTGGGTTGCGTCTCGGTGCTGTAGTCGTGGTCGTGTCCGCCGAGCAGCTCATGCATGCCGACCAGAATGTCCGCGAGTGAGACCTCGCTCGAGCCGGCCAGGAGCGGCAGGATCTGCTCGTTCTCCTTGACCAGGTGCGAGTCGAAGAGGGTCCGAAGCGCCTGCGCGCTGGCCGCGGCACGTACGGGGCCCGTCGCGTGCTGAACAGCCTCGACCAGCATGACGAGGTCGCCATGCTCCGCGAGCATGGCGTCGACCAGCAGCCGGGCGCGTGGATCCTCGTGCGCCATGGGGTACATGGCCTGCTCCTCCGCCAGTGCGTGCGGGATCAGCTCGGCCCGACACCAGCCCACCAGGGCCTCGGCAGCCACGCCGGCGCCGGGCAGGTCGCTTCGGGCGGCGGCGTCGATCAGGGCCTCCACCTGGACCGCCAAAGCGCCGGCCAGCTGAGCGTGATGATCCTTGACGGCTTCAACCGCCTGTGCGTCAGCAGCGCTGGTTGCGACAACGACTGTGCTCATGCGAACTCCTACGACTTGGGCGCTATGAGGGACCTCGTGGTGCCTCGGCCCGCCGCGATTGGCGAAGCCTGCCGGAAGTTTATTACACTTTGTTCCGTGAAAACTAATCAGGGGTCAATCGCAGGCCCGCGGCCCGGGTACGGGCCACTTCCGACGGCACAGGCAAACCGACGCCGGGCCCAGCTCTCGTCTGCCCGGGCGAGCATCCTGGACGTCCTGATCGACCAGCCCGAGCCCTGCACGGTGGCAGCGCTCTCGGAACTGATACGTCAGCACCCCAACACAATTCGTGAGCATCTCGACGGCCTGGTGCACGAACGTATGGTCGTCCGTACGCGTGCGCAGGGCCAGGCCCGCGGGCGCCCTGCCTGGCTGTACGCCGCCTCACCTGATGCCGGCACGGAGCCAGGTTCCCGGGAGTACGCCGCACTGGCATCTGCGTTGGCCGTACAGATCGCCCGGACCAGCCGCCGGCCGCACACCGCCGCCATCGACGCCGGCAGGAGGTGGGGTGCTGAGCTGGCGAGGCAGTCGCAGGTCAGGCAAGGCCCGCCGAGCGACCTCGCGGTCATCGAGAACACCCCTGCGCGCGCAGCGGCTGGGCCACGTGGCTTGTCCGTCCGCCGCGAGGTGGTCAACCTGCTGGATGAGCTCGGGTTCGCCCCGACCACCGACGCCCGCGCCCGGATCGTCAAGCTGCACCGCTGCCCCTTGCTGGAGGCTGCATACCAACAGACGGAGATCGTCTGCGGAGTCCATCTCGGAATCGTGCGCGGCGCCCTCGAGCAGCTGGGCAACGACCCAGGACAAACGGAAAGAACGTCACTGCAAGCTTTTTCGGAGCCCGGGGCCTGCCGTCTGGACCTCCTCCCTCGTTCTGCGAGCAACCGATGATCCGCCGCGCCGTCTTCCTCATCCCTGCAGGCCTGGCGCTCCTGGCCGGCCTCAACGGGGGACTTCTGCTGATGGGCATTCCCGCGCCTGTCACGACCGACCAGATCCCCGATGCCCACGGCATGGTGATGGTCCTTGGTTTCGTCGGCACCGTCATTGCGCTCGAGCGCGCAGTTGCCCTACGCCGACGCGCCGGATTCGCCGCCCCGGCCCTGCTCGGCGTGGGCGGTCTGCTGGTGATCTCTTCAGCGCCACTGCGGCTGGGGCAGGCCACCCTGGCAGCCGGGGCAGCCGCACTTGTCGGCATCTACATCCCGCTCTGGCGCCGGCAGCGTGACGATTCGGTTCTCGTACAAGCGTTCGGCGCCGTCCTGGCCACCGGCGGTGCGATGCTGTGGCTCGGCGGTATGCCGGTCGCGCGTCTCCTTCCCTGGCTTGCAGGCTTCGTCGTGCTCACCATCGCCGGTGAGCGGCTCGAGCTCGCGCGCGTGATCCTGCTCGCCTCCGCAACGGTCGGTCAGCTCCTTGGGCTTGCGGCCATGATCACCCTGGGGACGGTCCTGACCCTGCTCTGGCCGTTGGTGGGATACCCGGTGCTCGGCCTGTCGTTCCTGGCCCTGGTCGGGTGGCTGGTGGTCCACGATGTCGCCCGCCGCACGATCCGGGCCAAGGGCCTGACACGCTTCATGGCCGGGTGCCTGCTCTCGGGGTACGTCTGGCTCGCCGCCGCGGGAGGGATCTGGGTCCTTGCCGGCGGAGTCACGGACGGCCCGGCCTATGACGCTGTCATCCACGCCGTGTTCCTCGGCTTCACGATGTCGATGATCATGGCCCACGCACCCGTCATCCTGCCTGCAGTCCTGCACTGCCGGTTGCCGTACCACCCGGTGATGATCGCGCCTCCGGTCCTGCTGCATGCCTCATTGCTCCTGCGTCTGTATGTCGGTGACGCCCACGGCCTGGATCTTGCCCGTCAGATCGGTGGCGCGCTGAATGTCGTTGCACTGCTTGGTTTTGTCGTCATCACGGCAACCTCGGCCATCCGCGCCGGCCGCAAGCCCAACGTCAAGACCGCGCACACAGCCCAGAAAACAGCGGCGAGCGCCTCATGAAGCTCGAAGGCCCGGCCCCAACGGCTCTGCGCGACCGCACCAAGTGGCATCTCAGCGCCAACGCACCAGTCGCCGCTTGGCTGGCCGCACTGCTGGGGGTTGCCCTGTTCCACCGCTACGTACCCGAGTCGCCCTGGCTGCTGGTGCACCTGCTGTTGCTGGGTGCCGTCACCAACGCGATCTTCGTCTGGAGCTCCCACTTTGCGGATGCCCTTCTGCGCCGCCGGACCACCACCGGATCACGGCGTTGGCAGGCCGGCCGGCTGATCGCCCTGAACGTCGGCGTCGGCACGGTCGTCGCCGGTATCGTCACCGCCCACTGGATCCTCACCCTGGTCGGGTCGGTGGTTGTGGGCACAGCGGCCGCTGCACACGGCATCACCCTCGCCCTGCAGTCCCGGGCGGCGCTGGCGTCTCGTTTCGGGGCAACCGTGCGCTACTACATCTGTGCCTCACTGGCTCTGCCGGTCGGCGCCGGGCTCGGCGCGACCCTGGCCCGTGACCCGGCCCAGCCGTGGCACGGACGGCTGATGACAGCGCACATCACGCTGAATCTGTTGGGCTGGGTCGGCCTCACCGTCATGGGCACGCTGGTCACGCTCTGGCCCACGATGCTGCGGACCCGAATCGCCGAGAGCGCCGAACGCGTTGCGCGCCAAGCACTTCCGATCCTGGTCGGCTCCATCGTCGTCCTGTCTACTGGCGCCCTCGCCGGGTCGCAGGCGTTGGCCGCGGTCGGAGCGGCAGCGTACCTGGCCGGAGTCCTCTGGGCCGTCCGGCCGCTGGCGCGGGTGGCCCGCGCCAAGGCACCTTCGGCCTATGCCACGTGGTCGGTCATGGCGGCCGTGATCTGGCTGATCGGGTCCCTGGTGGGCCTGGTCACCGTGTTGGCCACCAGCCCGACGTGGGCACTGGTCACGGACCGCCTGGGCCTGCTCATCAC
>JAYSQH010000260.1:0-4035 GCA_043721655.1 Phycicoccus sp.
TTTCCGCGACGGGGGCGTGCGCCATACAGCACCAGCAGACGGTCACCTTCGTGCAGCGTGGGCTCCATCGAACGACCATGTACGAGGGCAATTCCCAGCCTCCGCAACGCTATTCGGCCTCTTCGGGGTCTTGGTGTGAAGCGGCGGCAACGGCTTCGTGAAGTGTCGTGGGGACGTGCTCCACGGCATGGTGCTCAGACTGCATCCGGCGCAAGAACGACCTGGTGCGGGCATGTTGCGGGTTGTTGATGACCGACTGGGGGTCGCCCTGCTCGACGACGACACCGCCATCCATGAATACGACCTCGTCGGCCACCTCGCGGGCGAAGCTCATCTCGTGGGTCACCACGATCATGGTCATCCCCTCGTTGGCGAGCTCTCGCATGACGGCCAGAACCTCACCGACCAGCTCGGGGTCGAGGGCCGAGGTGGGCTCGTCGAAGAGCATCAGCTTGGGCTGCATGGCCAGGGCGCGAGCGATCGCCACACGCTGCTGCTGACCGCCGGAGAGCTGTGCTGGATAGGCAGAAGGCTTGTCCTGCAGGCCAACTCGTTCCAGCAGGGCGATCGCGCGCTCGCGGGTCTGCGCCTTGTTCTCGCCCTTGACCTGGATCGGCGCTTCCATAATGTTCTCGAGCGCGGTCTTGTGCGGGAACAGGTTGAACTTCTGGAAGACCATGCCGATCTCACGACGTTGCGCCGCGATCGCCTTGTTGGTGAGGTGGTGGAGTATGCCGCCACGATCCTCGTAGCCCATCAGGTCGCCGTCGACCCAGATCCGGCCGCCGTCGATGGTCTCGAGCTGGTTGATGCAACGCAGGAAGGTGGTCTTGCCAGATCCGGAGGGACCGAGAAGGCAGATCACCTGGCCCTTGCGCACATCGAGGTCGATGCCCTTGAGGACCTGGTTGCCGTCGAAGGCCTTCATCACGTTGACGGCGTGCACGAGCGGCATACCGGCGTCGGTGATTGGAGTGGAGGCAGACATCAGGCACCACCCATTCCGGGGGCGCGGGCGAACCGCTTGTCCTTGGGAGCCTTCTGACCGAAACCGCGGCCGAAGTGCCGCTCCAAGTAGAACTGGCCGACCATCAGCACGCTGGTGACGAGCAGATACCAGAGCGATGCGGCCACGAACGACGGGAACACCTTGTAGGTGCGTGAGCCGATGGATGAGAGTTGGAAGAAGAGCTCGTCGATCAACGGCAGGGCGATCAACAGCGAGGTGTCTTTGACCATGGCGATGGCCTCGTTGCCGGTGGGAGGCACGATAACCCGCATCGCTTGGGGCAGCACGATTCGGAACATCGTCTTGCCGCTGCTCATGCCCAGCGCCTGGGCCGCTTCCGCCTGGCCCTTGTCGACGGACAGGATGCCGGCCCGGGCGATCTCGGCCATGTAGGCGGCTTCCGAGAGACCGAGGCCGAGAACGGCGCCGAACAGACCGGAGAACAGCTCGTTGGCATTGAGGGTCGCGAACCTCATGGTGCCGTCCATTCCGAGCAGCTCCATGATCTTCCAGTCGAACGGGACGCCGAGGCCGAGGCCCTTCTGGAACAGGATCCCGAGCGCGCCCATCGTGGCCAGCAGGACGTAGCGCGGTACCCCTCGGAAGAACCAGGTGAAGGTCCATGCCACTCCTGAGAGGACCGGGTTCGGCGACAGGCGCATCACGGCGAACAGAACGCCGCCTGAGACGCCGACGATCATCGAGAGAACAGTGGTGAGAAGGGTGCCGACGTAGAGCCCGTGGAGGACCGGGGACTGCACCATTGCCTGGAACACGAACGACCACTCGAATGCCTCGTTGGTGAAGATCAAGTTGGCCAGCATGGAGGCAAGCACTGCGATCACCGCGATGGCGACCCAACGCCCGGGGTGCCGGACAGGCCGGGCCTCGATGAGGCCCGGCCGGTCCATGTCAGTTGTTGAGGGGGTCATGCTCACGGATTGACGGCGAAGTTGCTGATGGCACCTGCCTCGGCGCCCCAGATGCCGAGTGTCTTCTTGTAGTCACCGGAGCCGTCCAGCGACTTCAGAGCGTCGGCAATGGCTTGAGCGAAATCGGCCTCTGCCTTAGGCACGACGTAGCCGTAGGGAGCCGCGTCATACACGGCGCCGACCGCTTCGATCTTGCCGTTGGACTGCTTGATCGCGTAGCCCACGACGGGGGAGTCGGCCAGCATGGCGTCAGCCTTTCCGCTTGCCACAGCTGCGGTGGCCTGGTCCTGACCGTCGTAGACCTGCAGCTCAACCGGCTTGCCCGCGCTTGCGCACGCCTTAACCTTGGCCGGCATGTCGTTCTCCGCCTGCACGGTGCCCTTCTGGACGGCGACCTTGAGGCCGCAGGGGGTCTTCGGGTCGACCTTCTTCGGGTTTCCTGGCGCCGCTGCCCACTCGGTGCCGGCGTTGTAATAGCTCACCATGTTGACCTGCGTCTTGCGCTTGTCGTTGATCGTGAAGCTGGAGACGCCCACGTCGAACTTGCCACTGTTGACGCCGATGATGATCGAGTCGAACTTGGCCGGCTGCCACTCGACGGTGACGCCGAACTTCTGGGCCACCGCGTTGAACAGGTCGACGTCCCAGCCCTTGACGGTCTTGCCGTCGGCGTCGAGGAGCTCGTTGGGGGCATACGTGGCGTCCACGCCGACGACGATCTTGCCCGCCGCCTTGATCTTGGCCGGAAGCTTGTCCGCGAGGCTGGCTTCCTTCGCCGCGGACACGGTGACCTTGGGAGTGGCGTCAGACGTGGACAGTGAGCTGGAACCGCAGGCGCTGAGAGCAAGTCCCGCGATTGCAACACTCGCAGTGAGCGTGATCGCGGGGGAGAGACGACGGACCATCTGAGGGTTCCTTCCACATACTTAACTGAGCGGGACCTGTGCATCCTGCCATCAAACGGGGTCAAAGGGGAGGAAATTCACACTCTTGTGACCTGCGCTGTTCTGGCTAGCTCTTGACCCGGCTCATGGTCGGGTCGTATAAGGGCCGGAGTGAGGCAACCGCAGGGTGCAGCTTGCCGGCGATGTCGACCTCCCACGTGGCGCTGTCCAGGTAGGCCTGGTCGAGCGGTTCGCCTGCCTCGAGCATGGCCAGTCCCACGGCGCCCCCAAGCGTGAACCCGTATGACGCGGCCCTCACGTAGCCGACCGGAACCCCGTTGCGATGGACCACCTCAGCGTGGAAGAGCATCGGCTCGGGATCCTTCACCAGGATCTGCACCAACCGCCGGGTCAGCGGCCCGGCCGCCTTCTTGGCCTCGACCGCACGTCGCCCGATGAAGTCGGTCGGGCGTCGGAGGTCGACGGCAAAGCCGAGTCCGGCCTCGAGCACGCAGTCGGTGTTGTCGATGTCGTGGCCGTAGTCGCGGTAGCCCTTCTCCATGCGGAGGCTGGACAGTGCTTTCAGTCCGGCGTGACGCAGATCGACCGAACGTCCGGCCTCGACGACGCGGTCATACACGTAGAGTGCCTGCTCGGTCGGGACGTACAGCTCGTAGCCCAGCTCGCCGAGGTAGGTGATCCGGACACATAAGGCCCTGGCAAAGCCGAGGTCGATCTCGCGAGCAGTCCGGAATGGGAACGCCTCGTTCGACAGGTCCGCCGTGGTGATGGCCTGCAGGAGCTCTCGGGAGCGCGGCCCCTGGATGTTGAGCTGTGCGTAGCCGGATGTCACGTCGGTGACGAACGCGTTCTCGTCCGCGCCGAGGTGTCGCCGTATCCAGGTCTCGACGTGGCGTTGGGCGGTATCCGATGCCACCACGAAGTAGTTCTCGTCGCCGAGCTTGGTGACAGTGAGGTCGGCCTCGATCAGTCCAGCGTCGTTGAGCCATTGCGTGTAGGTGATCTTGCCGGTATCGCCGATGACGTTGTTGGCCGACAGCCGGTCGAGCAGCCGTCCGGCATCGCGCCCCTGCACGGCGAACTTCGACATGAACGACATATCCATCAGGATCACGCCCTCTCGCGCAGCCCGGTGCTCGGCTTCCCAATAGGGGAACCAGTTCTGGCGTCCCCAGGAGAGGCGTTCGGC
>JAYSQH010000261.1:0-1516 GCA_043721655.1 Phycicoccus sp.
TCCCTGATGATCTCGACGTCGAGGCCTTCGGCGCGCAGCAGCCCGGCCACGGCCTCAGCGCTGGCCTCGACGTTTGCCTGGTCGAAGGCTGCGAGCGAGACGCTGGGAATCCGGGCGAGCGCCTCGAGATCCTGGCGCAACGTGGGCAGAAGCTCGGCCACCCGTGCCTTCATTGTGGTCAGTCGGGCTGGGTCAAGGTCTGGGGTGCGAACGTCGTTGGTCACGACCGGATCGTACCCAAGCCCCCGAGGCGGCCTGTCACCCGTACGACCGTCTGACGCTATGACCGAAGCCTCGGGCAGCCAACCGTCGATACCAGAGTTGCCAGCCCGACGACATACAGTGGCTGCGTGTTTGGACGCAAGAAGACCCCCCAGGACAGCAGCTCGTCATCGCTCACCTACGCCGACAGGCCGGGTGCCAAGAACCGCCCCACACCGTCTCGGCGTGAGCAGGAGGCTGCCCGCAAACGGCCCCTCGTGCCCACGGACCGCAAGGCCGCCGCGAGCGAGTCACGGGAGGCCAACAGGCTGGCTCGCACCAAGCAGCGCGCCGCCCTGTTGTCCGGCGAGGAGTCGGGTCTGCCGGCTCGCGACAAAGGACCCGTCAAGCGCTACATCCGCGACGCCGTGGACACCCGCTGGAACGTGGGAGAGTTCATGCTGCCCGTCATGATGGTGGTCCTGGCGTTGACCTTCCTCGCCCCCCTGGTTCCATCGATCGCCAAGGTGACCACGTACATCGTCTTCCTGCTGGTCTATGGCCTGGTTGCCGCCGGAGCGCTCGATGCCTTCCTGATGTGGCGGCGGATCAAGGCCAAGATCGTCGCCAAGTTCGGCGAAGTCCCACCGCGCGGCTCCGTGATGTATGCCGTGCTGCGCGCCTTCCAGATGCGCCGTTCGCGGCTGCCACGCGCGCAGGTCTCACGAGGCGGTCTCAAGACCGACTGAGCCCTGCCTCGCGGGCTGTGCGTTGCTCAGTCGAGCAGGTTGGCGAAGGCAATCGGGGTGCGGGTGAGCGCGTAGGTCGCGAAATGTAGGCGTTCGACCCCACCGCCCGCGCCCCTCGTGACCTCGAGCAGCTCGCCGCGCTCCCGCCCTGCGACTGCCCGGAAGCGACCATCGTCGGTCTTGGCGAACCGGGTGTCAGCGATAGGCAGCCCGCCGGGGATCCGCGACCAGAGAACGTTGTCGCGCACCTCGAACACGATCTGCTCACCCTCGGTCCACCAGCTGCCGAGAATGCCGTCGAAGTCCGGCTGCGGCTGCGATGGACTCCAGACGTCGGCCAGCGAGGGCGCGGCGTCGAGAACAGCGTTGACCAGCTGACCAGCGAGGGCCGTGGTCTCGGCACCAGCGGTGCTGTTGGCGAACACCACAGCCCCGACCCGGTCCTGGCGGCGAACCCGTAACCCGGCCAGGAACCCGGGCATCGCCCCACCGTGACCGGCCAGGACTCGCTCGCCGGTGCGCTGAAGGTCATAACCCAGCCCGTAGGCCCGGGTCCAACCCTCGAC
>JAYSQH010000262.1:0-1511 GCA_043721655.1 Phycicoccus sp.
GCGCATCGCCTCGGTCGCGGCGACGGCGGCGCGCATCGAGGAGAACAGCCCGAGCGTCCTGCCGCCCGCGGCCCGAACCAGCTCCTCGATCTCGTCGAGCACCTCGGGCGCCATGCCGTCACGTCCTGGCGCCGGCAGATGCTTGGCGACGTACGCGATGGCCTGACGGGGGTAGTCGAACGGACTGCCGACATCGAGACCCTGCCAGGCAGGTGCACCCTCACCGCGCAGCCCGAGGGTGCCGGCGATCGCGTCGAAGGTGCCGCCGAGCTCAAGGGTGGCCGACGTCATGATGACGGTGCGGTCGCCAAACACCTTGTCGCGCATCAGCATTGCGACACTCATCGGCGCCACTCGAAGCACCGATCCACGTCGCGGGTCCTTGCTCACCCAGGCCACATCGAGCTCGCGCTGCTCCAGGAGCCTCTCGGTATTCTCGAAGACCTCGTCGATCGCCGCGCGCGCGACTTGCCGAGCGCCGTCGTTGTCCTCGGGCGATGCCGGCTTCAGCTCGGTCTGCACAGCCCGGGCCGAGTCACGCACCCGCGCCAGGGCCAGAGAAAGGGAGTCCGGTATGCCGTTCAGCCGCCCCTCGGGCAGCTCGTCGACGATGACCGCGAAGAACTCAGACGCGGCCGCGACCTGATCGGTCTGAGCGAGGCGCCCGGCACGCTTGGCAGCGGCGGCGATCATCGGCGCGGTCAGCTCGTCGGTGATGGTGGAAGTCACCCGGTCGGCGAGCTCATGGCCCTCGTCGACGATGAGCACGTGGTGCTCCGGCAGCATCTGGCGGCCCTCGAAGGAGTCGATCGCCATGAAGCTGTGGTTGGTCACCACCACGTCGACGTCCCTTGCTGCCGCACGTGCGCGCTCGACGAAGCACTCGGCGGCCATCGGGCACTTCTGGCCCAGACACTCATGAGCCGAGACCGACACCTGACGCCAGGCCCGCTCGGAGACACCGGGGACCAGCTCGTCGCGGTCGCCGGACTGCGTCTGCTCGAACCACTCGCGGAGCCTGACGACCTCGGACCCGAGCTGGGAGCGGTTTGCGTCCACAGCGCCGACCGAGAGCAGGCTGCCCTCGTCGTCGTCGGGGAAGCCACCAGAGAGCTTGTGCTTGCAGAGGTAGTTGCGGCGGCCCTTCACCAGGGCGTATGTCGGTTGGCGACCCAGGAGGGGGGCGATGGCCTGGGCCAGCCGGGGCATGTCACGATCGACGATCTGGGCCTGCAGGGTCAGCGTGGCGGTGGCGACCACGGCCGGCAGGCCGGCAGCGAGCGCATGCGCCACAGCCGGGATGAGATAGGCCAGCGACTTGCCGGTGCCGGTGCCGGCCTGGACCAGGAGATGCTCTTTCTTCTCGATCGCATCGGCCACGGCGTGCACCATCTGGAGCTGCCCTGCACGCTCGACCCCGCCGATCCCCTGCACCGCGGCATGCAGCAGTGCGTCGAGGTCAGGGGCTTTCGGGGGCATTGGCTCAGGCTATAACCGAACGCCGACGCCGC
>JAYSQH010000263.1:0-2982 GCA_043721655.1 Phycicoccus sp.
GGGCGGCCAGGATCGCCGATCAGGTGGTCGACTGGGCGAGGGCCAACGATTGGCGCATCCCGGAGCACTTCGACGCGGACTGGGTCCCGCAGCCCGAGCTCAACTCCGATCGCCCCGGCGACCCGTTCAAGCCGTATGGCGCCACGGTCGGGCATGGTCTGGAGTGGGCCCGCCTGCTGCTGCAGATCGACGCGTCCCTGCCCGGTCGCGCGGGCGAGACGCTCGTCCCGGCGGCCCGCGCGCTGTACGACGGCGCGGTCCGCGACGGCTGGTCGGTCGACGGCGCCCCGGGATTCGTCTACACCACCGACTGGGCCGGGGCGCCCGTGGTGCGCACCCGGATGCACTGGGTCGTCGCGGAGGCGATCGGCGCGGCTGCCGCGCTGCTCCAGGCGACGGGTGACCCCCGATACGCGCTCGACTACAGCCGTTGGTGGGACTACGCGGCCGACTACCTGATCGACCACGAGCGGGGGTCGTGGCACCACGAGCTCGACGCGGCGAACCTGCCGAGCCGGGCGGTGTGGCCGGGCAAACCGGACCTCTACCACGCGTTCCAGGCGACGCTGCTTCCTTTGCTGCCGCTGGCTCCGGGGCTCGCGGTCGCGGTGCGGGATGGTTTGTCGGAGTTCGCGTAGTTCCATGGATTCGGCGATCGGGAGCGGGACCAGGGTCCGTGTCCCGGCTGCTCTCGATCCCCCGAGGTCCTCGCCCGCACCCCCGAGGTCCTCGCCCGCGCGGCGGAGATCCGCACCTCGCTGGGGTCACTCGACACCTCCTGCCGGAATGCCCGGAGACGGGTTGGCGTTGAAGCAGAGCAGATACCCCTATGGGTATCTGTTCTGTTTGGTGTCTGATCGACTTACGGAGTGAGCATGGTTGCCATCGTCCCGATCGAGACCCCGACCCTGGGGGACCGCAGCTACCTCGTCCATGACGGCCAGGTGGCACTCGTGGTCGACCCGCAGCGTGACATCGATCGCGTGCTTGAGCTGGCCGAGGCCGCCGGCGTACGAATCACTCACGTCTTTGAGACCCACATCCACAACGACTACGTCACCGGCGGTCTGGCCCTAGCCAAGGTGACCAGTGCGGCATACCACGTCAACGCGGCCGATGAGGTCGCCTACGAGCGTGTCCCGATCGGTGACGGTGACGTCATCGAGGTCAGCGACGCGCTGCGGATCCGGGTCATCGCCACGCCTGGCCACACCTACACGCACCTGTCGTACACGCTGGAGTCCGAGGGGGAACACGTCGGGGTGTTCTCCGGCGGGTCACTGCTCTTCGGCTCCACCGGCCGTCCCGACCTGCTCGGACCAGACCACACCCATGCCCTGGTACACCATCAGTACGCGTCTGCGCATCGGCTGGCTGACGCGCTACCGGACCAGACACCGGTCCTGCCCACGCATGGTTTCGGCAGCTTCTGCTCGGCGACGCAGTCCGATGCGACCTCGTCCACCATCGGCCAGGAACGGCGCACTAACCCGGCTCTGGCCCAAGCCGAGAACGACTATGTGGACGAGCTGCTCGCCGCCTTGGATGTCTGGCCGGCGTACTACGCCCAGATGGGACCGGCCAACTCCGCCGGGCCAGAGGCGGCCGACCTGAGTGCTCCCGAGCCGGCCGACGCCGAAAACCTGCGACGCCGGATCGACGCCGGTGAGTGGGTCGTGGACCTGCGGACCCGAACCGCCTTTGCTGCCGGCTTCGTGCCGGGCACCTTCAACTTCGGTATCGACGGCCAGTTCGCGACCTACCTGGGTTGGCTCATCCCCTGGGGAACTCCCGTCACCCTGCTCGGTGAGAGCCCCGAGCAGGTGGCCGAGGCTCAACGCGAGCTCGTCCGCATCGGAATCGACCGCCCCGCTGCCGCGTCCACCGGGTCCCCTCGAGACTGGACGGAACGCCCGCTGGTGAGCTTCGAGCGGGCCATGTTCGCCGACCTGGCGCAGGTGCGGCACCATCGTCCCGTGGCTATCCTCGACGTGCGACGGGCGATGGAGTGGCGCGAGTCGCACATCGACGGCTCTGTGAACATCCCCATCCACGAGCTGCTCGGCCGTGTCGCCGAGGTGCCCGAAGGCGAGGTCTGGGTGCACTGCGGCGCCGGATACCGCGCCTCCATCGCCGCGGCTATTCTCACGGCGCGCGGTGTGCAGGTGGTGGCTGTGGACGACTCTTTCGCGGAGCAGGCCGCCGCATCCGGGCTGGCGCTGGTCACTGGCCCGGGCCAGCCACGTGCGGCGGTGACTTGAGCTGATGCTCGCCCTGGCGGTGCCCATGGGTCTGCTCATCGGACTGACCCTGGGCGCGCTCGGCGGCGGCGGCTCGATCCTGACCGTGCCGGCCCTGGTCTACGTGCTCGGTCAGGACACCCACGCTGCCACCACCGGGTCCCTGCTGATCGTGGGTGTCAGCGCTCTGGCAGGGACGGCGGCCCAGCATCGGGCCGGCCGGGTGCAGGTCGCCCAGGGCATGGTCTTCGGTGTGCTCGGTATCGGCGGGTCCTATGTCGGTTCACGGCTGTCTGCGAGTGTCGCACCGGCGGTGCTGCTGGCTGCCTTCTCGGTCCTCATGCTCGCCGTGGCCGCGATGATGGTCGTTCGCCTCCGGGCTCAGCTACGCGCAGCAGCCGGCGGCAATATTGGGGCTGGCTCAGCACATGGCCCGCTGTTGCAGTTCCGGCCGACGTTCATCTGCGACTGCCCCCGGGTCCTGAGGGTGCTGGTCACGGCCTCGGTGGTGGGCTTGCTCACGGGGTTCTTCGGGGTGGGTGGCGGTTTTGTCGTCGTCCCGGCGCTCGTGCTGGCGCTCGGCTTCACGATGCCGATGGCTGTGGGCACCTCGCTGCTCGTGATTGCGATCAACAGTGCCTCAGCCCTGGCCTCCAGGTTCGGTCACGGCGTTCAGCTCGACTGGCCCCTCATCGGCGCGTTCACCCTCGCCGCGATGGTGGGCAGCCTCTTCGGAAGTCGC
>JAYSQH010000264.1:0-2678 GCA_043721655.1 Phycicoccus sp.
GGTCAAGCCCGGCGACGAGAACCGTGTTTTCTACAAGCTCTCGACGCCCAAGAAGCTCGTGGTCATGCTCGGTGGCCCGACCATGAACCTGATCATCGCCGTGGTTCTGCTGGGCGGCATCTTCACCCTCTACGGCATTGGCCAGATCACCGCCCGCGTGAGCGCCGTGTCGCAGTGCGTCCAGGTCGCCCCGGCTAGCGGCGCCGCCGCCGTGGCGTGCTCGCCGTCGGACCCGCAGGCTCCGGCCAACCTCGCGGGCATCCGCCCAGGCGACCGGATCGTCTCCCTCGCCGGTCAGCCGGTCAAGATCTGGGACGACGTTCGCGCCCTGGTCCGACCCAACGGTGGCCGACAGATCAGTGTTGTCGTCGAGCGCGCCGGCAAGACCCTCCACCTGACTGCGACGCCGATCCTCAACGATGTCCCGCGGGTCAACGACGCAGGCAACCTCGTCGTCGGTCCTGACGGCAAGGCCCTCACCGATCGCGTTGGTTTCATGGGCTTCTCGCCCAGCGCAGAGGTCGTCAAGCAGCCGCTCACCGCTGTTCCCGCCCTTGTCGGCACCCAGATCGCCGCCACCGCCGGCGTGGTGCTCAGGATTCCGCAGAAGATGGAGGGCATTGCCAAGGCAGCCTTCGGCGGAGGAGTTCGGGATCCGTCGCTGATGTCCGTGGTCGGTGTCGGGCGAGTGGCCGGTGAGGTGGCCGACGGGCAGCTCACCGGGCTGACCGGGTCCGACTCCGCAACCTCCAAGTTCGTCATCCTGCTCAGCCTGATTGCCTCCCTCAACCTTGCGCTGTTCGTCTTCAACCTCATCCCGCTGCTTCCCCTGGACGGCGGGCATGCGGCCGGCGCTCTGTGGGAGGGCCTCAAGCGGCAGGTGGCCAAACTGCGCGGCCGGCCCAACCCTGGCTATGTCGACGTCGCCAAGGCCCTGCCGGTGGCCTATGCCGTGTCGATCGCTCTCATCGGCATGTCCGTCCTGCTGATCTATGCCGACGTGGTCAACCCCATCAAGCTGGGTGGCTGATTCCCCCTCTCGGGTGGGTTTGGCCGTGAGGGATACTGTGAACATGTCGGTCTCTCTCGGTATGCCGTCCCTGCCGCCTCCGGTTGTTGCCCCCCGGCGCACGTCCCGCAAGATCAAGGTGGGCAAGGTTGACGTCGGTGGCGACGCCCCCATCTCGGTGCAGTCGATGTGCACGACCCCCACAACTGATGTCAACGCGACGCTGCAGCAGATCGCCGAGCTCACCGCGACAGGGTGCGACATCGTGCGGGTGGCCTGCCCCACCCAGGATGACGCCGATGCCCTGGCCGAGATCGCCAGGAAGAGCCAGATCCCGGTCATTGCCGACATCCACTTCCAGCCTAAGTACGTCTTCGCCGCGATCGACGCCGGCTGCGCCGGGGTCCGGGTGAACCCGGGCAATATCCGGCAGTTCGACAACCAGGTCAAGCAGATCGCCCAAGCCGCCAAGGATGCCGGTGTCTCCATCCGGATCGGCGTCAACGCCGGCTCGCTGGACCCACGCATCATGGCCAAGTACGGCAAGGCCACGGCCGAGGCCCTGGTCGAGTCGGCGGTGTGGGAGGCGAGCCTGTTCGAGGAGCACGACTTCCACGACTTCAAGATCTCGGTCAAGCACAACGACCCCGTCGTGATGATCAAGGCCTATGAGCAGCTGGCCGCACGCGGTGACTGGCCGCTTCATCTCGGCGTCACCGAGGCCGGCCCTGCGTTCCAGGGGACGATCAAGTCCTCGGTGGCCTTCGGAGCGTTGCTGGCAAAGGGGATTGGCGACACCATCCGCGTCTCTCTGTCGGCCCCGCCGGTCGAGGAGATCAAGGTCGGCAACCAGATCCTGCAGTCGCTGAACCTGCGGCCGCGCAAGCTCGAGATCGTCTCCTGCCCCTCGTGCGGCCGGGCCCAGGTCGACGTCTACACCCTGGCGGAGCAGGTGACGGCTGGGCTGGAGGGCCTCGAGGTGCCGTTACGTGTTGCCGTAATGGGCTGCGTCGTGAACGGTCCGGGTGAGGCTCGTGAAGCCGACCTCGGTGTCGCATCGGGCAACGGCAAGGGCCAGATCTTCGTCAGGGGCGAGATCATCAAGACCGTGCCCGAGTCCCAGATCGTCGAGACGCTGATCGAGGAGGCCATGCGGCTCGCCGAGGAGATGGGTGAGCCGGTGGACGGCGAGGGAAAGTCGACCGGTCCCGTCGTCACCGTCAGCTGACGCCTGCGTCTCGTCCGGACAGCTTGCGGTTGAGCGAGAAGAGCCTGCCCAGGAACGGCATCAGCACGATGTTGACTCCGTGCAGCGCTCCGATGATCAGCAGGATGCCGCCCACGCGTGCCGTCTCGGCTGACAGCTGATTGGCGGTCACGTCGTCGCCCCAGTCCAGGGCTGGCGCGAAGTGAACTGTGAACATCAGGGCCGCCGGTCCTCACTCTGTGTTGCGTGGTCCTCTGCTGAGCGGTCGTCGACATCTGCGGGGGGTCGATGACGCAGGGACACCAGTCCGCGACGGTTGTGGTCCCGCGCCAGGTCGATAACGACGGAACGCATGTATGCCGCCGCGCGGCTGGGGTCTTGGATCCGGTTGGCATCGCGGGCCAACCGGATAAAGCTTTCCTGCACTAGGTCCTCCGCTGTCCGGACTCCGCCTTCAGAGTT
>JAYSQH010000265.1:0-4183 GCA_043721655.1 Phycicoccus sp.
GCAGCGCCTTCTTGGCGAACTCGTCCGGTACTTCCCCAGCCCCGTCGAGTATCAGGAGCAAGGTGCCGCTCGGGGTCGCCTCCAGTGCCTTCGCTGGCCCTGGCCCTGGCGAGCGCAGGCCGAGCGGCAGCGTCACGCCAGGGTAAAGGGCCAGGCCACGCTGGACACCTGCGTTGCCCATGACAATCGCGACGTAGTTCGCCCCCTTCCCGTCGACCGTGAGCTGGAGACCCAGTGGTACGACGTCGCTCCACCGCGCCCACGGCTCGGCGCGGAGATAGGCGAGTGCCTGACCGAAGAGCAGCGACCAGTCCTCGGTCAATGGCGGCTCGGCCGGCTGGGCCCGGCCGGCCACTTTCACGACTGCGGGCGCGCGACGCCTACGTCACCTACCAACTGCTCACCCAGAAAACTCGTCCACCCCTTAAGACGACAGTGAGCCGAGAAGGAGGCCGGACCGAGCGATGAGATCAGGAGCAGGACATGGACACCTTCTGGAGCCTGCTGACGGGATTCGCCGGGTCGACGGCGTTGAAGGCAGCGCGGCAGGTCAGGTTGCGGGGGTCGTCTCGTCATCGGTCTCGGCGCGGTGCCTCCGGATCTGCCACACGAGCAGGGCGATCAGGGCTATGCCCGCGACGACCAGCGCCGCGTCCCGCCCGAGGGCGGCTTCGACCTTGGCGTAGGACTGCCCGGCAAAGTATCCGACCAGGACCACGACGGTGCCCCACGCGATACCTCCGGCGGCGTTGAACGCGAGGAACTTGGGGTAGGGCATGCGGGCGGTGCCCGCCAGGGCGGGCATGACGGCACGGAAGAACGCGACCCAGCGGCCGAGGAACACTGCGGCCCCGCCGCGGCGGGCCAGGAAGTTCTGGGCGTCGTCCAACCGTTTGCGCCTCTTGTCGAGGATGCGCAGGCGACGGATGCGCGGGCCGACCTGGCGTCCTACTTCGTACCCGACGCTGTCGCCGATGATCGCCGCGGTGATGACGACCGCGATGACGGCAACCAACGGGGCGTGGCCGAGGCTGGCGGCGACACCGCCCAGGATGGCCGCGGTCTCGCCGGGAATCACGAACCCAACGAACAGGGCGTCCTCGACGAAGACGACCAAGGCGACCAGGGCCAGGACAGCCCAGGTCGGGGCGTTCAGGATCTGGTCGATGAACACACTCATGGGCGGGGCGCCGCGCCGCCGACGTGGGTTGGGGGGTGGATGGAACCCTGCCGTTCGGCGAACAAGGCCCGGAGCCCGGGCTGCCGGCGTAGCCAGGTGGTCACGGCCGTCAGGGGGCGTCGCAGCAGTAACCAGCCGAGGACCGTGACAATCGAACCGAAGGCGAGTCCGCCCAGGACGTCCCACGGGTAGTGGGCGCCGATGTAGACCCGTGCGACGGCCATCAGCGCGGCTGCCAGGGCGGCAAGCACGCCAAGTCGGCGGTTGACCAGCAGCAGGCCGGCGGCGACGGCGCCGCCCATGACGGCGTGGTCGGAGGGGAAGGAGAAGTCGGTGGTGACGTCAGCTAGACGCAGGATCTGTGGGTGGGTGGCGTAAGGCCGGGCCTCGGCGAACAGGTGCCCGAGTGGCTGGTTGACCCCGAGCGCGATCAGGGTGGAAAGGCAGGCCCAGCCGGCCGCGGCAAGGACCCGAGACGGGGCACGGCGCGAGATCAGCACTCCAGCAGCCAGGAGCAAGGCGAAGAGCACCAAACCGTACTTGGCATACGCCAACGCGGGGGCGTGCAACCACGTCGTGTGGCGGGCGAAAGAGTTGATCGCCAGGAGCAGCTGGTCGTCCAGCCGGCGCAGGGGGTCCAAGGTTGGGCCTTTCGGGTCAGTGTTGGCTGGTTCGGGCGAGGTGTACCTCGATTATCACCGCGACTGGGACCTTCGGCTGCACGTCGGGGACCTGGTTGCCGACCGGGCCGTGAGGCAGGCAGCCGAGAGGAAGCGTACGGCTACGAGGTTATCCCGCTGATCTACGCCGACCCGCCAAGCTTCGCTGAGATCATCGACCGGATCCACGACAGCGAACCTTCCTCGGCTTCACCAAGAAAACTAACCGCCATGCCCGCAATGACTGGGACTCAGTCATTCAGTCCGGCTATGTCGGGGCATCCGAGTGTCGGTCACGAGCCGCGGTCACCAGGTAGGCCGCCAGGTTCAGGGCGGCGACCAGCCCGAGCAGGATGGCGAGGTTGGCGCCGTAGTTCTGGAGCAGGAGCGCCTTCGCCGGTGGCTGGGTACCCCGACGCGCGATCAGCGGGATGGCGATAATGGTGATGAGCCCACCAACAACCAGCGCCGCCTGCAGGTACCGGCGGCCGCTGGGCGGCACGGTCCGCGCCAGGAGCCAGCCGACCCCCACGACCACTGGCGATAGAAGACCGTCGTGGATAACGGCGATCCCGACCATCCACAGCGCCAGGCCGGGTAGGGCCGCGGGGACCTCGGCGACCAGCCGCACCCCTCCGTAGAGGAGGAGGAGCACCCCGGCCGCGAACAGCGCGTACCGCCATCGCCTCATCTCAGCTCACCTCGATCCGGCCGAGCCACTTGGTGTTGAGCACGCCCGCTCGGTTGGGAGAGATCAGGCGAAGGGGGTAGCCGTGGTCGAGGATGAGCCGCTCGCCGTTCAGATGGGTGGCGAGCAGGGCCTGGGAGACCTGGGGGCCCTCGACGAAGCTGTCGTGGTAGGAGCCCCGCGTCTCCAGCGAGATGACGTGTACCCGCGAGTCGGCGTCACCGCCCGCTCGCCGCACGACGTCGAGCAAGCGCAGACCTCGCCAATCGGCACCGACGCTCCAACCCTCGACACAGGTGATCGGCAGCCGCGCCTCGTGTTCGGCGAGTTCCTCGATCTCGGCGAGGCTCAGGACGTACGGCCGCGGGCCGTCGACCTGCAGACGCCAGTCATTCGCGGTCGCCAGTGCCATGACACCGGCCTGTTCGGCGGTCCGGTTCACCGGGACCCGTTGCGGGCCCCTGTTCGACAGCCTGGGCGCCAGCAGACCGATCGGGCGCAGCGGCGTCAGGGTCTGCCCAACAGTCGTGGCAACCACCGCCGCGACACCAACACCGGTCGCGACGAGCAGGCCACGACGACTCAGTGCCGGCGTCGCGGGCGGCGGGACGTCGCCGGCGTTGCTGTGCGCTACTGGGTTCTCGCTCCACGGGATCTCGGTGAGGACGTCCGCGTCCGCGAGCCGGGCCCGCAGACCGTAGGTGATGTCGGGCAGCTTCACCCCGATGTGGATGAGGATCGACCCGATGACGACGAAGGACAGCAGGAAGTGCACCTTGACGAAGCCCCATGGCCACGGATACCAGCCCAGGACGTTGAGGAACCCCGTCGTCAGCTGGATCAGGCTGGCTGCGACGAGCACGAAGACCGACCCGCGCTCGACGGCGTGCTTGAGCGAACGTGCCGGCGGCCAGCGGAACACGTTCGGATAGACCGACCAGAGCTTGACCAGCAGCAGCGGGATCGTGGCGATGCCGGTGGCCACGTGGGTGCCCTGGGTGACCCGGTAGATGAACACCGGGCTGGCCGGCTCGGGCAGCCAGGACCACGGGTAGTACTGATAGTGGCTGAGCAGCCCGGTCACGAAACAGACGCCGAAGCAGATCCCAACCAAGGAGCCGAGCCGCGCGGTGAGGGCCGTCGAGCGCAGCGGGCTGCTGAAACGGGGCCAGAGCCCAGGCTTGCTCAACTGCGCCATACGTCAAGTGTGATGAACCAGCGGCGACTCGTCCACCCGCCGAGATCTTACGCGTTGGTGACGTGTAGCCGGGGATACACACCGTCCATCTCGTGGAACGGCGAGAGTTCGCCAATCGCGCCGTCGACGGCGGACGGGCGCAACCGGGGCGACTTTGCTGGGCCGGCCGTGCTCCCTGCGCCAGTGCCGCATGAAAAATGCCAGCACTCGTCAACGCGCTGCTTCGGAGATCACCCCAGCGAAAGGAGAGTTCTGGCGCAGTTCCAACGCCACAGGTCCCTGAGAAGTCAGCACGTCGGCAACCGCGTCGACACCAGCGTCGAGCACCGCTTGTCAGTGACGGGATGGAAACGCTTGTGCGGTAAGTCGACAATTCCGTATTGCGGTAATGCTGCTGCACTTGCCTACTGGTGAGTATGACTTTTTATGGTTACGTCGGACTGCAGTCACGCGGGCTC
>JAYSQH010000266.1:0-1740 GCA_043721655.1 Phycicoccus sp.
GGTCAGTCAGTCACCAAGTCCCGCGCCGACAGCCTGCACATCGTCGGTGTTGACGGTCGCGGCGGCGGTGGGGTCTTGGGGATAGCACGGGACTCCTACGTGAACCTGGCCACAGGGGGAAAAGGCAAGATCAACTCCGCATTGGCGACCGGCGGACCCGCGGCGCTGCAGCGGACAGTGGTCTCCGCGACGGGTGTTCCGCTCGAGGGCTATGTGATCACCGGGTTCGACGCCTTCAAGCGAATCATCGACGGCATCGGCGGGCTGCCGATGAAGGTCCCGGTCACGGTCGTCGGCGCGGGCGCCGATGTGACCATCAGGGCAGGCGCCAACCTTCTCACCGGCCGCGCGGCTCTGGCGTACGGACGGCAACGGCACACAGTCGCAGGCGGTGACTTCGGCAGATCCGCCAACCAGGGCCTGTTGATCATGGCAGCCGGCGCCTTCACCAAACTGTTGGGTCCGGCAAAGCTGCCAGGCATCCTGCACATCGCGGCTCCCAACGTGACGACCAACCTCAGCGCAGAGCAGGTGTTGACGTTCGCGGCTGCCGTCTTCATCACCATCCCGAACAAGGTCCACAACCGGGTCGCGGCTGGCAGCTTCGGTTGGACGGCAGACCGCCAGTCGATCGTCTTGTTCGACGCCAACGCCAGGCGCTACTTCGCCGACATCAGGAATGGCAACCTGTCGTGATCGTCGACATCACGACCCCGGATGTGACGATCTCCTCATGATCGAGGTTCGCAACGCCCGCGTGGGTGACGTGCGTGGTATCCGTGATCTCGTCCGTCCGCTCGCGGGCAACACGCTCACGCCCAAAGATGCGGTGTCGTACTACGAGGCTTTGCAGCAGTTTCTGGTGGCCGAGGACCCGGATGTGCCCGGACGCGTCATTGGCTGCGGAGCCCTGCACGTGATGTGGGACGAGCTCGCTGAGGTCCGCACACTCGTCGTCCACCCGGACTTCAAACGACACGGCTTGGGTGGACACATCCTGGAGGCCCTGCTCGATGATGCCAGGGTGCTCGGCCTGCGGCGCATCTTCTGTCTCACTTTCGAGGTGGACTTCTTCACGCACCACGGCTTCTCGGTGATCGAGGGGCAGGCCGCCGAGCCCGAGGTCTACGCCGAGCTGCTCCGGTCGTATGACGAGGGTGTCGCTGAGTTCCTCGACCTCGAGCGGGTCAAGCCCAACACCCTGGGTAATACCCGGATGCTCCGCACGCTCTGATCAGCGCGTCGACCCATAGATCCGGCGGACGACGTCCTCGATATCGGGCTCGTCGATCGACAGGTCACGCACCTCGCATCGTTTGGACACTTCGGCCAATAGTGTTGCAGCGGTGGTCTTTTCGGCGTCGAAGGCTAGTCGTTGACGCATTCCGGACCCCTCGCTCCCAAGGTGCTCCGAGTCCGGAGGGCCGATGAGGTCGGCACATGGTTCGGCTAGATCAACTAGGAGCACTCGCCTGGCACCGACCGTGGCGACGAGCCCCGGCAGGGAACCGTCATAGGCGAGCCGACCACGGTCGACCACCAGCACCCGGTCGCAGAGCCGTTCGATGTCGCCCATGTCGTGGGTGGTCAGCAACAACGTGGTGCCGCGCTCGGCCCGTTCAAGGATCAGGAACTCGCGCAGCCGCTGTCCCATGACCTCTAGCCACCCTGCACCTCAAGCCTGTGACGTCCCGCCCGAGCCAGGCCGCGACCGGCGAGGCAGGTAACCGCGACCCAGAA
>JAYSQH010000267.1:0-1809 GCA_043721655.1 Phycicoccus sp.
TTGGCATGCGCACTGTTCGCAGCTGTTGCCTATGGAAGCGCGTCGGTGCTGCAAGGCGTTGCCGCCCAACGAGCGGAGCAAGGCTCCGGCCTCGACCCCCGGCTCATGGTCCGCCTGGCCCGATCGGTTCCCTATGTGTCAGGCCTCGGCCTCGATCTCGCCGGGTTCGTGGCCTCGCTGGTGGCTCTGCGGACGCTCCCACTGTTCCTCGTTCAGTCAGCAGTGGCCTCAAGCGTCGGGGTCACCGCCATCATCGCGGCTGCCATCGGCGTCCGGCTGCGCGGTCGAGAGGTCGCCTCGCTGGTCGTTCTCGCGGCCGGTCTGCTGATGCTGGCCCTGTCAGCCCAGCCGGAACAGGGGTCGCCCATCACGCTCACCTACCGATGGGCACTGCTCGCCTCTGTGGTGCTGCTGGGCGCCGTAGGTGTGATCGCCGCACGGCACGGCGGACGCTCAAGCGCTCCGGCCCTTGCTTTCCTGGCAGGCCTTGCCTTTACCGTCGTTGCCGTCTCGGCCCGGAGCCTGACCCTGCCCACCCCCTTATGGCACACCTTGGCCGATCCGGGTCTGTGGGCGATCCTGGCCCACGGCGCTCTTGGCATGCTCTTGTTCACGACTGCTCTCCAACGGGGGTCGGTCACCACCGCGGTTGCCCTCACGTTTGCCGTCGAAACCGTCGTCCCGGCAGTCATCGGCCTGGCATTCCTCGGCGACAGGACACGAGCCGGATACGCACCGATCGCAGTCTTGGGCTTCGTTCTCACGATCGCAGGAACTCTGGCTTTGGCCGCACACGATATGAGCCGCGACGTGAACAGGGCCACCGCCGGGACTGATCACCAGCCGGCCGAAAAGTGACCACCGCCAGCTTGGCCGAAGGTCAGGGCTTGGTCTCAGTCCCAGCGCTGTTCGTCGTCGATGACGTGTACGGCAGCCTCTTCGGCGGAGGAGCCGCCACCGTCGATGCCCATGTCCTCGGCCACCATCCCTGACTCGTTGTCCTGGTGCGCGCCTTCGTCGGGGGCCTTGAGCCGCCCACTTCGCCGATCGCCCACTTCGCCGTCCCCCAGGAAGTCGTCCTCCGCCGCGATGGCGTCTGGGTCGTCACCGCCCACCATGTCCGGCTCAGCGAGGGGGTCCTCCCATGCGTTGGCCGGATCGGGGACCTCGTGGGCAAGGCGCTGCTCAAGGCTCTCCCCCTGCCGCTGCTCGGCCAACGTGGTCCCGTACGCGTCCACGCCGCGGGGGCGTTCGGGGGGCGAGTAACCCTCGTCAAGGACATCACCGACACCGCGGTCATCGAGAGTGTCCTCAGGCTGTAGCTGGTCCTCGTCATCGAGGCTGTAACTGCCCATCGACTCCGCGCCGGTGCTCTCGTGGTGGGTCATGATTCGACACTAATCCTTGGTTCCCTGAAGTGTCGGCAGAAAGTGGATAGACATGGCTCACATGCCCTCGGCGAGCGACGGAACTCGTCGAGTCGAGCCTCGTTCACGCCATGTGCGTGGATTGTGAGGAGGTTGCGCGTCATGCGCGGATATCCCATGGTTCGAGGTATTCTGCCAACGGCCAAAGTAAGAAACGAGAGGCAACCGGGGGACGATGAGCTCGCCACGCGTTGCCCTTCCGGTGGCGATCCAGGGCAGGACAACATCGGTGACGCTCCTGTCACGTCGCGCCGCCAAACGGGCGAACCGTTCGTTTCTGCCTGAGATCCAGGTGCTGCGGGCTGTGGCGGTGATGGTGGTGGTGCTCTACCACTTCTGGCCGCAGGCTGTGACCGGTGGTTATGTCGGGGTCGACGCGTTC
>JAYSQH010000268.1:0-2795 GCA_043721655.1 Phycicoccus sp.
TTGGACTGGAATTTACTCGTGGGTAGCAACACTGACCATCACGGAGTCAACCGCCTAGAATCACCACGGCGCGGAGGAGGCAGTGTGGCGGGTCTGATCAAGGCCGACGATGTGGCTCAGGTCAAGGAGCGGTCGTCGATCGAGGATGTCGTGCGTGAGCACGTCACGCTGCGCTCGGCCGGTCCGGGCTCGCTGAAGGGGCTGTGCCCGTTCCACGACGAGAAGAGCCCGTCGTTCAACGTCCGCCCGGCCACCGGGGCCTGGCACTGCTTCGGTTGTGGCGAGGGCGGCGATGTCATCTCCTTCGTGCAGAAGGTCGAGCATCTGACCTTTGCCGAGTCGGTCGAACGTCTGGCCGGCAAGCTGGGCATGGAACTGCGTTACGAAGAGGGCGGTGGCCCCCGCAGGGGTGAGGGTCTCGGCAAGCGGTCGCGGCTGGTGGAGGCAAACCGTGTCGCCGCAGAGTTCTACTGCGCTTCGCTGGTCAACCTGCCCGAGGCCCGCCCGGGTCGGGACTTCCTGCGCGAACGTGGCTTTGACCGTATGGCGGCCGACAAGTTTGGTGTCGGATTCTCACCTCGCGGTGGCGAGGAACTCACGAAACACTTGCGGGACAAGGGTTTCAGCGATGACGAGATCGTTGCTGCCGGCCTGGCCGGTCGCGGGCGTGGCCTCTATGACCGCTTCCGCGGACGCCTGATGTGGCCGATCCGCGACATCACCGGCGACGTCGTGGGTTTCGGCGCCCGACGACTTTTCGACGATGACCGGATCGAGGCCAAGTACCTCAACACCAGCGAGACCGCGATCTACACGAAGTCGTTCGTCCTCTATGGCCTGGACATGGCAAAGAAGGCAGTCGCCCGGGATCGCAAGGCGGTCGTGGTCGAGGGCTACACCGACGTCATGGCCTGCCACCTGGCCGGCGTCGAGACCGCTGTCGCCACCTGTGGCACCGCGTTCGGCATCGAGCACATCAAGGTGCTGCGCCGCATCATGCGCGACGAGAACGACCTGGCCCCGGCCAAGGTGGTCTTTACCTTCGACGGCGATGCGGCCGGGCAGAAGGCCGCCATGCGCGCATTCGGCGAGGACCAGCGTTGGGCCTCACAGTCCTTCGTGGCCGTTGAGGCGTCAGGCAAGGATCCCTGCGAACTGCGTCAGGCCGGTGGAGACGCCGCCATCCGCGCCCTGATCGAGGACGCGGTGCCGATGTTCGAGTTTGCGGTGCGCACCACCCTCGTTCGCTTTGACCTGGCCAACGCCGAGGGCCGGGTCCGGGCACTTGAGGCCGTGGCCCCCATCGTCGCCGGCATCCGTGACCGTTCCCTGCGCCCGGAATACACCCGGACCGTGGCCGGTTGGCTGGGTGTCGAGGTCGAGCAGGTCGCCAACGAGGTCGGCCGCGCCACTCGTATGGCGGCGCGCGCGGCCACCGCTACACCCGGTGCTGGAGCGAACGCGACCGGCGTGGTGACCTATACGGCAGGGGGCTCGCGATCGCGGGAGACCGCACGGGAACAGGGCCGCGAACAGGGACTCGACCCCTCCGAGCAAAGGGACGAGCACGGCGAGGAGGGTCACGAGCACGCCTTCGAGATGGCGCGCCCCGACCTGCGCGATCCGGTCGTGTCGGCTGAGCGGCAGCTGCTCCAGGCCGTCCTGCAGTTCCCGGGAATGATCGACCTGGCAGGTTTCGAGTCCATCGCGCCCGAGTCCTTCAGCGCTCCGGCACACCGTGCGGTGCATGACGCCATCAGGGCGGCCGGCGGTATCGAGGCGGCAGGCAAGCCCGGTCACTGGGCTGACCGGGTGAGCCAGGCCGCTGCCCTGACGGTTCGGCCTCTGATCAGCGAGCTCGCCGTGGCATCGATACCGGCCCGGTTCGACAAGGCCACCGGGCTGCCCCCGAGCCGCTATATCGACGGACTTCTCATCCGGATCAAGGAGGTCGCGCTGACCCGCCAGATCGGCGATGCCATCAGTGCGATGCGCCGTGTGCCCCCGGATGAGACCGCCGCCTCCCGAGAGCTGGGGGTCCACCTGCAGGATCTTCAGCGCGAGCTCGCCACCCTGCACGCCAAGCTGGGCTGATGGGGCTTTTCTCGCGCAAGACACCCCGTGCCGAGCTGCTTCCGGCTATCGTGGCGGCCCTCGAGCTGGCCAGGGGGGAGCGCGTCCTGGCGTTTGCGGTGGACGACAACACAGGCGCTCACGTCGTCGCGACGACCTACGCGCTGGTCGTGGTCAGCTCCGCAGCGGGAGCGTCGAGCGGCCAGTGCGCTGTTCGGCGTCGCTGGCTGTCCGTCGACGCCGGCGTCTGGCAGCCCGAGACGGCAACGTTGACGGTGACCTGGGCCGACGGCGGGCGGGCCGCACAGTGGTCCTTCCGTGATCAGCAGACTCTCCTGCCCGAGACGGTTCGGGAGCGGGTCCAGACCAGCGTCGTCCTCTCGACCCGCCTCAAGCTCGGCGACCGGCGGACGGGCCGCGTCGCCATACGTCAGGATCTTGCCACTCGCGAGCTCATCCCTCAGACGATCCTGGGACGTTACACGCGTGCTGACGACCCTGAGGTGCAGGCGCATGTCCAGTCCGCTTTGGCGCATCTGAGGGACCAGGTCGGGCTCCCGGCCTGACCCGGTTCGGAGCCGGGGAGCCAGTTTCAGGACTGGCGAAATCCTTTGCTACAGTCTCACCCGCAGCATTCCCCTGTAGCTCAATTGGCAGAGCAGCCGACTGTTAATCGGCAGGTTACTGGTTCGAGTCCAGTCGGGGGAGCAAACCCGCAGGTC
>JAYSQH010000269.1:0-4021 GCA_043721655.1 Phycicoccus sp.
CCCCGCCCACCGTCAGCGGGACGTGTTCCCGGGACTGGCGTCATGTCGGCAGGACGCAGCGGATGACCACTGAGTCACCCGTGCGGACAAGCACTGGGGTGATCGGCACCATCCGGACCTGGGCGGCCAAGAACTCGGCCACCGACGAGGCCGCAGCAACCTGTTCCACGCACACCAGGGTCGGTGGCAGCATCAGGGCCGAACCAGCGGCATAGTCCTCGAGCAGACGAGCCGGATCGGCCCAGGCCGCGTGGTCGGCCTCAGTTGTCTGATTGTCGGCGATCTGCCCAGCCGGCAGAAGGGCGGCGAATATCCTTGTGTCGTAACGCTTCGGCTCAAAATCGGGCGTGATCCAGTGAGCCCGCGCCTGAAGGAGATCCGAGCGCAGCACCAACCCGCGACGGATCAGCATCTGGGCCAACGAGACCTCACGCGACAACAGCGCCTGACGCTCGGCCTGCCACTGCGGACCGCTCACATCCCCAACCACGGAGTCGGCATCAGGCCCAGCCATCAAGACGCCGCACTCTTCGAAGACCTCACGAACGGCGGCAGCCACGAGCTCGCGTGCGGTGGCCTCGTCGGCCCCGAGCACCCGTCCCCACTCGGCCGGAGACGGACCCGCCCACGGCAGGCTCACATCAGCATCGCGCGGGTCGACGCCACCACCGGGGAACACCATCATCAGCGGGGCGAACGCCATCGTCGAGACGCGGCGCTGCATGAAGACGTCGACCGCCCCGCCAGGGGCACCAACCCGGTCCCGCAGGATCATCACCGTGGCGGCGGGCCGGGCAGCAACCGCACCAGGGCTCTGGCCCTCGAGCCAGTCCTTGGCGCGGCCGGCCAGCGCCCCGACTGCAAAGTCGCGGGTCAGGCTGGTAATGCTCAGTCCCGGACCGAAACGGTGATCTCGACCTCGACCGGGGCGTCGAGCGGAAGGACAGCGACCCCGACCGCCGAGCGAGCATGCACACCTGCGTCCCCGAACGCCTTGCCGAGCAGCTCGGAGGCACCGTTGATGACGCCGGGCTGTCCGGTGAACGACGGGTCGCTGGCCACGAAGCCGACGACCTTGACGACTCGGGTCACCTTGTCCAGGTCACCGATAACGGACTTGACGGCCGCGATCGCGTTCAGGGCGCATGTCTCTGCCAGCTCCTTGGCATCCTCGGGGGACACGCAGTCGCCCCGCGTCCCCACTTTGCCCGTCTGCGCCAACGCACCGGACACCATCGGCAGCTGGCCGGAGGTGAAGATCATGTTGCCGTCGCGCAGAGCCGGTACATAGGCCGCCACGGGCTTGGCGACGTCAGGGACCGTGAGGCCGAGCTCGGCCAGGCGATCTTCGACAGCGGACATGCTCTATTCCTTCTCTCGCTTGAGGTAGGCCACCAGACCGTTGCCGTCCGGGCCTGTCAGAACCTGCACCAGCTCCCAGCCGTCCTCGCCCCATTGGTCGAGGATCTGCTTGGTGGCGTGCACGATCAGTGGAACCGTTGCGTACTCCCAGTTAGCCATGCCCAAAGCCTAGACCGGCGTCTGGGTCAGCGATCACGGACACAGGGGTCCTAGGCTCTTGGTCATGGCATCAGGCGCGGCGGTCCGCGATACCGACTGGGACGGCGTGCGACTGCACGTCGTCACCGGCAAGGGCGGCACGGGCAAGACCACCGTCGCCGCGGCGCTGGCGCTGGCGCTGGCCGACCAGGGCAGGCGGGTGCTGCTGGCCGAGGTCGAGGGACGCCAGGGCATCAGCCAGACCTTCGATGTCGCCCCGCTTGCTTCGACAGAGGCCCGTATCGCGCACGCCGCTCAGGGTGGCGAGGTGTTCGGGCTCTCGGTGGACGCCAAGTCCGCGCTGTTGGAGTACCTCCAGATCTTCTACAAACTCGGCCGGGCGGGCGGGCTCCTGGAGAAGTTCGGCGCCATCGACTTCGCCACCACGATCGCGCCAGGCGTTCGGGACGTCCTGCTGATCGGCAAGGTCTTCGAGGCGGTCCGTCGCCGCAAGGACCACAGAGCCAAGGGCCCGGGCGCCGCCCCGGCATACGATGCCGTGGTCCTGGACGCGCCGCCAACCGGACGGGTGGCGCGATTCCTCAACGTGAACCACGAGGTCGCAGACCTGGCCAGGGTCGGACCGATCCGCTCGCAGGCCGACTCGATCACGGCGATGCTGACGTCTCCCCGAACGGTGGTCCACGTCGTGACGCTGCTCGAGGAGATGCCGGTCCAGGAAACCGTCGACGCGATCGCCGAGCTGCGGGCCGTCGGTATGCCGGTCGGTGGCGTCGTCGTCAACCAGGTACGCGAGACGATCCTCGCCCCCAAAGCACTGAAGATGGCGGCGCGCTCGGCGATCTCCCGAAAAGACGTGGCGGCGGACCTGGCCAGGGTCCAGGTCCGACCGACCGACGCCATCGTGGACGGCTTGCTGGCCGAGGCAAGAGACCACGCCGAGCGAGTGGCGCTCGAACACGTGGCAACGACGGTGATCGCAGGCCTTCGGCGCCCGACCTACCGGTTGCCGTCATTGTCCGAGGGCATCGACGCCAATGGGATCCGCGAGCTGGCGGAAGCGCTCGTCGCTCAGGGGATGGCGTAATGGCACCCGTCCTCGACATCGACGCCCTCATCGACGACCCGGACACGCAGATCATCGTGTGCTGCGGGGCCGGCGGGGTTGGCAAGACAACGGTCGCGGCGGCGCTGGGACTACGCGCAGCTGAGTCCGGCCGCCACGTCGTCGTCCTGACCATCGACCCGGCCCGGCGCCTGGCACAGTCGCTCGGTCTGAGCGCCCTGGACAACACGCCACGGCCGGTGGATGCCATCAATGGCACAAAGGGCGGTTCGCTCGACGCGATGATGTTGGACATGAAACGGACCTTCGACGAGGTCGTCATGGCGCACGCCGCCCCGGACAAGGCCGATCAGATTCTGGCCAACCCGTTCTACCAGGCAGTCTCGAGCTCTTTCGCCGGCACCCAGGAGTACATGGCGATGGAGAAGCTGGGTCAGCTCAGGCTCGAGGCGGACCGCGACCCGGACAACCCGCGCTGGGACCTGATCGTGGTGGACACCCCACCGTCACGCTCGGCTCTGGATTTCCTGGACGCTCCCAAGCGCCTCGGCTCTTTCCTGGACGGTCGGTTCATCCGGCTGCTGGCCGCTCCCGCGAGGGTGGGTGGCCGCGCATACCTGAAGGTCTTCACCACGGGCGTCAACATCGTCACCACGGCCATGACCAAGCTCCTGGGTGGTCAGATGCTCACCGACGTCCAGACCTTTGTGGCGGCCCTCGACACGATGTTCGGCGGGTTTCGCGAGCGCGCCGACCACACCTACGCCCTCTTGAGCGAGAGTTCCACGAAGTTCATTGTGGTCGCCGCGCCTGAACGTGACGCCCTGCGCGAGGCGTCGTACTTCGTGGACCGTCTGGACGAGGAGGGGATGCCGCTGGCCGGTCTGGTCGTCAACCGGGTGTATCTCGTGTCCGCACCGGGTCTGTCCGCCGCCCGAGCGATCGCTGCCGCCGATGAGCTGGCCGACGAGGAGACCGGTGGCTCATCGGGCGAGTCATCAGCAGTCTCCGAGCGCACGGCCATCACCCAGGCACTCTTGCGGCTGCACGCTGTTCAGGCCGAGATCGCGGGCCGACACCGGTCCCTGACCAAACGGTTCGTCGCCGGCCACCCCGCCATACCGACGGTCGAAGTGCCTGCGGCGGCGCAGGACATCCACGACCTGGCCGGTCTGCGCACGGTGGGCACAGCGCTAGCGGGCCAGTAACGCCCAGGAGGTGGAGCGAAGCTCAGGAGGCCGAGCGTTCCTGACGCGTTCGGTCGGCCTCGAAGAGGGCACGCCAGGAAGCGACACTCGGCCGGCTCTTCAGCAAAGCGCGGCGCTCGCGCTCCGTCATACCGCCCCAGACACCGAACTCGGTGTGGTTGTCGAGGGAGTCGGCGAGGCACTCGGCAATCACCGGGCAGCCCATGCAGACCTGCTTGGCCTGCTG
>JAYSQH010000270.1:0-3600 GCA_043721655.1 Phycicoccus sp.
TTGCATCCCGCATCACCGGGTTCTTGCGCACAGCAACGCTGGTCGCGGTGCTGGGTGTCGGCGGCGTGCGACAGGCGTTCGAAGTGTCCAACACGTTGCCGAACAGCCTGTACGACCTGCTCCTCGGCGGGGTCCTGACCGCGACGCTGGTGCCTGTTCTCGTTCAGGCCCGAGCCAAAAATGAGGACGAGGCCTACGCTCAACGGCTCCTCACCCTGCTCCTACTTGCCCTGACCGCCCTGACGGCGCTGGCGATCGTGGCCGCGCCGACGCTGGTGGGGTGGTACTCGACTACCTCCGATCCCGCGGAGCTGGACCTGGCCGTGACCTGGGCGCGGTTCTTCCTGCCGCAGATCCTGTTCTACGGGGCGTTCGCCATGGTCGGCGCGATCCTGAACACCAGGGGAAGGTTCGCCGCGCCGGTTTGGGCGCCCGTGCTCAACAACGTGGTCTGATCATCACCCTTGTCCTGTTCGTGATGGTGCCCGGACCGCAGGCTGCCACTCCGGCAATCCTGTCGATGTCCCAGAGGATGGTCCTGGGTGTCGGCACGACCCTCGGGGTGGTTGCGATGACGGCCGCCCTGCTGCCGTCGCTTCGGGCGAGCGGGTTTCGCTGGCGGCTCCGGCTGGACCTTCGGGGAATGGGGTTGCGTCACCTGGGCCGGCTCGCCGCGTGGACCTTCGTCTATGTCGCAGCGACCCAGCTGGCGTTCCTGGTCCTCAGCCGGCTCGCCACGGGCGTCCATCAGCTGCCGCAGTACGTAACCGCCCTGATCGTCTGGCAGCTCCCGTATGCCGTGGTCGCAGTCTCGGTGATCACCGCCCTGCTCCCGCAGATGTCCCGCCACGCTGTAGACGGGCGCCCGGACCTGATCCGCCAGGACCTAGACCGGGGGCTGCGGCTAAGCGCAGTGCTGCTGATCCCCGCAGCGCTGGGACTCGTCGTGCTCGGCCGCCCCGTGGCTGTCGCCCTGTTCGCGCATGGCCGGACCACAATCGCCCAGGCCGACCAGATCGGAAGCGTCCTGGCCGTGTTCGCCCTCGGCCTGCTGCCCTTCAGCATCTACCAGCTGCAGTCGCGGGCCTTCTACGCCCGCAGCGACACCAAGACCCCAGCTCTGGTCCAAGTCCTCGTCTCGACCACCATGGTCCTGGTCGACGTCGCCGCATCAATGACACTGCCGGCCCACACCCGAATTTATGGACTGGCCGCGGGCCTCGTCGTTGCTAGCTGGGTTGGGGCGGCGGTCACCACTCTTCTGCTGCGCCGACAACTCGGATCCTCGCGTGTTACCAGCGCTGAGGCCCATCGCGGGGCCCCGCACTCCACGATCGGTGCCCTGGTCCGGATGACAGCCGCCGGACTGGCTGGGGCTGCAACCGCTGCCGGTGCCGCGGCAAGCCTTACACCTCACCTCCCAGCAGGCTGGGCCGGCGCAGCCATCGTCGTCGCCCTAGCATCTGTGGCCGACGTCGTCATCTATAGGACCGTCTTGCTGCTTCTGGGTGTGGACGAGGCGAAGTGGACGTGGCGGCCACGCGGGCTGCCGCCACCCAACAGAATGGTCCGCCCTTCTAACCGTCATTGAGCACGTAGCCACCACATATCGCCGCTTGGGGTCGATGATCGACCGGAGCACCAGATCCATGATCCGATTCGTCTCCTAAACACTCTTAGAAAGCCGGACCTGCGCAGGCGGTCTTGGATGGCGGGTCTAAGACCTTCGGCACCGGTGCCTCGCTCGGCGGGAGGTCAGGTCGCGCAGTCGCGAGCCTCGCGTACCATCGACCCATGGGACGTAGCGCTGGCCTCTTCGGCTGGAGAGTCACGCGCCTGTTCATAGCCACTGGTGCCTTCGCTATGGCAACAGGATTCGTCGGGATTGCGCAGGGCCCGTCCTCCAACTTCGCCTGGCTCGCGGTCGTGGTCGGGTTTGTTCTGGTCGTCGCATCGACATGTGAGCTTTCCGATGGCGTCGTCGCGGGGCGAAGTCGATTAATTCTCCGCAGCCGAGTGAATCCATTCACATCCGGGATCGCTTGCTTGCCGATCACACCGCGCATGCCGCGTGGTGTTTCCCCGCCCCGGAAATAGGTCCTCCGGACGCGGGTGCAGCCAACCCCGCTCCGTTGTGAATTCCGAGGGGCGCGCCACCGACAAGGTGGATGCCGTTCCAGATCCCTGCCGCAGCCTCTTGACGAGCACGGCAGCGACGCCGCCGGTGACGTCGAACAGTGATGACTTGGTCAATGAGGTCACGGCGAACGTCCGGGTTGATGACCATCGCCCACACACAAACGCGTGCTTTGCGGGCAAAATATCGCCTGCCTGACCTGAAGGATTGTAACGATGAACGCAATGTTTGACAGCGTGCTCGCCCCACTCGAGTTGGTCGTGGCCTGGCTGATGGTCGGCTCCCACACCATCTTCACTGCGATCGGCCTCCCCGCGGCGTCCGGGCTCACCTGGGGACTGTCGATCGTGGGCCTCGTGATCGTGATCCGGATCGTCCTGATCCCGCTGTTCGTCAAGCAGATTCACGCCCAGCGCGGGATGCAGCTGATCCAGCCGGAGATGCAGAAGATCCAGAAGAAGTACAAGGGCAAGACCGATCCTGAGTCCCGGCAGGCCATGACCCAGGAGACGATGGGCCTGTACAAGCGCACAGGCACCAACCCGTTCTCGTCGTGCCTGCCGCTTCTGCTGCAGTCCCCGATCTTCTTCGCGCTCTACCGGGTCCTGGCCAACATGGCTGGCATTGCTTCCGGCAAGACGCCGCCGATCGGCCCACTGACGCCGGACGTGGCCGCTCAGGCGAACGCCTCCACGATCTTCGGTGCGCCCCTGTCTGCCACGTTCCAACACACGGTCACCCTCGTGCACGGGGTCGCGGTCTCAACGCCCTCAGCCTTCAACGTGAAGGTCGTCATCGTGGTGATGATCGTGCTCATGGCGGGCTCGCAGTTCACCAGCATGCGACAGCTGATGATGAAGAACATGCCGGCCAGCGCGTTGGACAACCCCGCCGCCAAGATGCAGAAGAACATGATGTATTTCCTGCCGTTGATGTTCATCTTCTCGGGCGTCACATTCGTCATCGGTCTCCTGCTCTACATGCTGACGACCAACCTCTGGACGATGGGCCAGCAGTTCTACACGATCCGACGTATGCCGGCTCCCGGCTCCCTCGCCGAGAAGGCCATGGATGCACGCCGGCTCAAGAGCGGCAAGGAACAGCAGAAGTTCACCCTCCCCGGCCTGGTCCAAGACGAGGCCGAAGACGCCCCGGACATCCCGGCCCCCGATACCCAGCCCGCATCGGGTCAGCGTCAGCAACCCAAACGCAAGAAGCGGGTCAAGCCGACAGGGCAGGGCGGCACCAACCAGGCCGGCACCAAGCCACTGGAGCAAGCATGAACGGTTTCAGCAGCGACGCCACGGGGCTTCCTACCAGTCCAGTGAGTGAAGAGCTCAGGGAGAAGGTGACTCCGTTGTCGGCAAAAGCGGCGATGCGCATTTGTCGCCAGTTTCTCAGAGGCTGAGGACGGCGGAACTGCACGGCATTGCGCAAGCCGCCGGTGATCACCGCAAGCCGAT
>JAYSQH010000271.1:0-10963 GCA_043721655.1 Phycicoccus sp.
ACCCGGGTGCTGGCGGTCGAGCTGCTCACGGCAGCACGCGGCATACAGCTTCGGGCTCCTCTGCAGCCGTCGGCCGCGACCGGCGCTGTGCTCAACGCCCTGCGCGAGACCACTGCCGGCCCGGGCTCAGACCGGTTCCTGGCCCCCGAGATCGAGGCGGCGGTCCAGTTCGTCGGCACCGGTGGCGCGCTGCGTGCCGTCGAAGCCGTCACCGGCCCCCTCAGCTGAACCCATCACCCGTACCCACCTCGGCTGAACACCGCGCCGGCACCGAATCGGCGCTCCGATCAGTCTCAAACGGTGCCGGAGCGGTGTTCGGTCGAAGAGAATTGAAGGAGATTCGCCATGGAAGGTGCACGCCCCGTCCGCGCAGCTCGCGGAACGACCCTGACCGCGAAGTCGTGGACGACCGAGGCTCCGCTGCGGATGCTGATGAACAACCTCGACCCCGAGAACGCGGAGCGCCCCGACGACCTGGTCGTATACGGCGGCACGGGCAGGGCCGCTCGCGACTGGGAGTCCTTCGACGCGATGGTTCGCACCCTCACCACGCTCGAGAAGGACGAGACCATGCTGGTTCAGTCCGGCCGTCCGGTCGGCGTCATGCGGACGCACGAGTGGGCTCCGCGGGTGATCTTGGCCAACAGCAACCTTGTTGGCGACTGGGCGACCTGGCCGGAGTTCCGCCGGCTCGAGCACCTCGGCTTGACGATGTATGGCCAGATGACGGCTGGTTCGTGGATCTATATCGGCACCCAGGGCATTCTTCAGGGCACCTATGAGACCTTCGCCGCCGTGGCCGCAAAGCGTTTCAACGGCACCCTTGCCGGGACGCTCACCCTGACCGGGGGCGCCGGTGGGATGGGCGGGGCCCAGCCGCTCGCCGTGACGATGAACGACGGCGTCTGCCTGCTCGTGGACGTCGATGAGACGCGTCTTCGACGGCGTGTGGAGCATCGCTACCTCGACGTCATCGCTGCGGACATGGATGATGCGGTCGCCCAGTGCCTGGGTGCCAAGCGGGACCGCAGAGCCCTCTCGGTCGGTCTGGTCGGCAACTGCGCCACCGTCTTCTCTGAGCTGCTGCGTCGCGGCGTCGAGATCGACATCGTCACCGACCAGACCAGCGCGCATGACCCTTTGAGTTACCTCCCCGAGGGCGTTGAGGTGGCTGACTGGCACGACTATGCCGAGGCCAAGCCCGAGGAGTTCACCGACCGCGCGCGCGCGTCGATGGCCAAGCACGTCCAGGCCATGGTCGAGTTCCAGGACAGTGGCGCCGAGGTGTTCGACTACGGCAACTCGATCCGTGCAGAGGCCCAGCTGGGCGGCTACGAACGGGCTTTCGAGTTCCCGGGCTTCGTGCCGGCATACATCCGTCCGTTGTTCTGTGAGGGCAAAGGTCCCTTCCGCTGGGCCGCGCTCTCGGGCAACCCGCAGGACATCTACAAGACGGACCAGGCCGTCATGGACCTGTTCCCGGACAACGACCATCTCCAGAAGTGGATGCGCGCCGCCGGCGAGAAGGTTGCCTTCCAGGGACTCCCAGCCCGCATCTGCTGGCTGGGCTACGGCGAGCGTGACGTCGCCGGCCTGAGGTTCAACGAGATGGTCGCCTCGGGCGAGCTCGATGCGCCGATCGTCATCGGTCGCGACCACCTCGACGCCGGCTCTGTGGCATCCCCATACCGCGAGACCGAGTCGATGGCCGACGGCTCGGACGCCATTGCTGACTGGCCCCTGCTCAACGCGCTGATCAACACGGCGTCGGGTGCCACGTGGGTCTCGATCCACCATGGCGGCGGCGTCGGTATCGGCCGCTCGATCCACGCCGGCCAGGTCTCGTTGGCCGACGGTACGGCGTTGGCAGCCGAGAAGCTCGCGCGGGTTCTGACCAACGATCCCGGCATGGGCGTCATCCGGCACGTCGACGCAGGTTACGAGATCGCCGATCGCGTGGCCGCCGAACGTGGGGTGCGGATCCCCATGCACGAGGCCTGAGCAATGACATTCCCTTAGGTTGAGGTCATGACCTTCGCCACGATGGCATTCGACGGCATGTGGTCGGCGGTCGAACCCATCGGCCGCGAGGCCAGCACTGGTGGTTATCGACGCTTTGCGTGGACCCGGGTCGACGCGGCGCTGCGCGAGTGGTTCGCGGGTGAGGCTTCCGTGCGCGGCATGGACGTGGTCATCGACCGGGTCGGCAACCAGTGGGCATGGTGGGGCGATCCGGATGCCGCCGTCGCAGCCGGCCGTCCCGGAGTCGTGATCGGCTCTCACCTCGACTCGGTCCCTGACGGGGGGGCTTTCGACGGTCCGCTGGGGGTCGTCTCGGCGCTCGCTGTCATCGATGCCCTGCGAGTCAAGGGTTTTACGCCCTCTTGCCCCATCGCCGTCGTGAACTTCATGGACGAAGAGGGCGCTCGCTTCGGCGTCGCCTGCGCCGGATCCCGTTTGATCACAGGCGAGCTCGACGCAGACAAGGCTCGAGGCCTCCGCGACGAGGATGGCGTCACGATGGCTGAGGCGATGACTGCCGCCGGCCACGACACGGCGCACGTCGGCCCGGACGACGAGACGCTCCGCCGGATCGGGACGTACGTCGAGCTGCACGTGGAGCAGGGGCGCGGCCTGATCGACCTCGGCCGTCCGATCGCCGTCGGTTCCGTCATCCGGCCCCACGGGCGCTGGCGCATTGATCTCGAGGGTGAGGCCAACCATGCCGGCACCACCCGGCTCGAGGACCGTCACGACCCGATGCTCAACCTGGCGAGGACAGTGCTGGCGGCTCGTGAGGCCGCCGAGGTACATGGGTGCGTCGCCACCGTGGGCAAAGTGCGGGTGGAACCCAACGGTGTCAACGCGATTCCGTCGCGGGTGACGGCCTGGCTGGACGCTCGAGGCCCTGGCGAGACAGAAGTGCGGGCGGTCGTCGAAGCCGTTGGGTGCCAGCCGGGCGGCACCGCCGTTGAGGAGTCCTGGACCCCTGAGACCGTCTTCGACATACCTTTGGCGCAGCGGCTCCAAGAGCTGCTCGACGATGCCCCGATGCTGGCCACCGGAGCAGGCCACGATGCCGGAGTCCTGGCCACAGCTGGGGTTTTGACCGCCATGCTGTTCGTCCGCAATCCCACCGGGATCTCGCACTCACCTGCCGAGTTCGCCGTGCGCGAGGACTGTCACCGTGGCGTTGAGGCGCTGACCCGGGTGACCGAGGAACTGTCCCGATGACGCGGTGGTGGGCGGCATACGCGCTGCTCCCTTCTGGCGTCGCCCGCGACGTGACGTTCGAGGTGGTGGGTGGCCGGTTCACGGCAGTCAACGCTGAGTCCCCGCCCGGAGATGCCCAGGTCCTGCCCGGGGTTGTTCTTCCCGGTCTAGCCAACGCCCACAGCCATGCTTTCCACCGTGCCCTGCGCGGTCGGACCCACGATGATGGTGGCACCTTCTGGACCTGGCGTGAGCGGATGTATGCCGTTGCGGCGCAACTCGATCCGGACTCCTACCTCGCGCTGGCTACCGCAACATATGCCGAGATGGCGTTAGCCGGCGTCACCACGGTCGGGGAGTTCCACTACCTGCACCATGCTCCCGGCGGTGCGTCCTATGACGACCCGAACGCGATGGGTGAAGCCCTGCGACAAGCGGCGGCCGATGCCGGGATTCGGTTGACCCTGCTCGACACCTGTTATCTGGCCGGTGGGCTGAGCAGTGCCGGGCACGGCCCGCTGGATGCGACCCAACAGCGCTTCAGCGATGGTGACGCGGCCCGTTGGGCCGATCGCGTCGCCGGCCTCACAGAGTCCGCCGGGATGCGGCTCGGCGCAGCCATCCACTCGGTGCGGGCAGTGCCGCGGAGCCAGCTCGGCGTCGTCGCCGCGGCAGCGCAAGGTCGCGCGCTGCACATTCATCTCTCTGAGCAACCTGCCGAGAACGAGGTCTGTCACGGCTTCTACGGCATGACGCCGACCGCGCTGCTGGAAGTAGAGGGGGTGCTGGGCCCACTGTCCACAGTTGTCCATGCCACGCACCTGACAGACGGGGACATCGCGACATTGGGAGGAACCCATACGACGGTCTGTCTCTGCCCGACGACCGAGCGAGACCTGGCTGACGGAATCGGACCCTCCCGGATGTTGAGCGACGCGGGCTCGCCGCTCTGTCTGGGTTCGGATCAGCACGCCGTGGTCGACCTGTTCGAGGAGGCCAGGGCGTTGGAGATGCACGAGCGCCTCGAATCGTTGCAGCGCGGGCGGTTCCGCCCGGACGAGCTCTTGTCGGCGGCGACCCGGCACGAGAGCCTGAGCTGGGGCGATGCCGGACGACTCGAGGTGGGTGCGCGTGCCGATCTGGTCGCGGTCAGGCTTGACAGCCCGCGGACCGCGGGCAGTTTGCCGGAGCAGATCCTGATGTCTGCCACCGCTGCTGACGTCGACACTGTGATCGTCGACGGCCGGGCTGTGGTGACCGGGGGCCGACACCTGCTCGGCGACATCGGATCGCTGCTGCAAAAGGCGATTGACCCCCTCTGGGAGAGCGCGTGACATCGACTCTGATCACCGGGATCGCCGAGCTTGTCACCAACGACGAGCATCTGGAGGGGGCCGACCACGCAGAACACCTGGGCCTTCTGCGCGACGCTGCGGTTGTTGTTCAGGACGGGCTCATCGCGTGGGTCGGGCATTCTGCGAGGGCACCAGAGGCAGATCACCGTCGGGACGTGGGTGGGTCCGCGCTCATCCCGGGCTTCGTTGACTCACACTCGCACCTTGTCTTTGCCGGGGACCGTTCAGCGGAGTTCGCAGCCCGGATGACCGGCGTCAGGTATGACGGTGGCGGCATCGTCCACTCGGTCCGGGCCACCCGGGCCGCGGATGATGACTCGTTGCGCGCCCTTGTGCGCGCGCGTGTTGTCGAGATGCGCGCGCAAGGCACGACCACTGTGGAGATCAAGAGCGGCTACGGCCTCAACGTTGACGATGAGGTGCGTTCGTTGCGGATCGCCGCCGAGTTCACCTCTGAGACAACGTTTCTCGGCGCCCATGTCGTGCCTCCGGAGTATGTCGACCGGCGCAGTGACTATGTCGCGCTGGTCACGGGAGAGATGCTGTCCGCGTGCGCCCCCCACGCCCGCTGGATCGACGTGTTCTGCGAGCCGCGCAGCCCGCACGCGTTCACCGAGGACGAGGCGCGGGTTGTGCTGTCCGCTGGTCGGGACGCAGGTCTCGGCCTCCGAGTTCACGGAAACCAGCTTGGCCCCGGCCCCGGGGTGCGCCTCGCGGTCGAGATGGGTGCTGCCAGCGTCGACCATTGCACCTTCCTGTCCGAAAGGGACATTGAGGCGCTCGTTGCAGCGTCGGACACCACCGTTGCCACACTCCTGCCCGGCGCGGAGTTCTCCACGCGTTCGCGATACCCGGACGCGCGGCGCCTGGTCGATGCCGGCGTGAGCGTTGCCCTGGCCACTGACTGCAACCCCGGCACCTGTTACTCGTCGTCGATGCCGTTCGTCCTCGCCCTGGCGGTGCGCGAGATGGGCATGACGCCAGCAGAGGCCCTGCGCGCCGCGACTGTTGTCAGCGCTAAGTCTTTGCATCGCAGTGATATTGGCGTGATTCAACCCGGGAACCGTGCGGACTTGACGATCCTGGACGCTCCGTCATACCTGCATCTGACGTATCGCCCCGGCGTCCCCATCGCCCGCATGCTCGAGGAGCGTGGCCGCCATGGTTCCTGATCAGACGCAAGGCCAACGTCCGAACCCAGATCCAGAGCACAGCTCCTCGACTGGCGGCTCCCCGTCAACCGGGTTTTGACGAGTTGGAGAACAGCGGGGCGCTCTCGTCATAATCTGAGTTCATGACCACCGACAGGCCGTGGGACGACAGCGTCGACATTGCGCCAGATCCGCAGCTGGTCTCGATCGCGCACGCCTGCTTCGACTTCGCTCGTGCGGGGGAAACAGAGCGACTCAGGGCGTACCTCGACCAGGGGGCCCCGGTGAACCTCACGGATGCGACGGGTAACACGTTGCTGATGCTGGCCTCCCACCGCGGGCACGCTGAGACGGTCAGTGCCCTGGTGGCGCTGGGTGCCGACCCGGACCGCACGAACGACCGTGGGCAGAGTCCGTTGGCCAGCGCGATCTTCAAAGGGGAGGAAGACGTGGTGCGGGTGTTGCTGGCCGCGGGGGCCGACCCGGATGTCGGCACGCCGAGTGCCCGGGCGACAGCCCAGATGTTCGAGCGGGGCGATCTCATTTCGAGGTCCGACAGGACCGACTAGGACCGACTAGGACCGACCAGGTTCGCGCTGCGGCCGGCGGCGGTAAGGATCTGCGACCAGGTCACCTGCAGCGGTAGTGGAGGTGAACCACGCCGCTGCTGAACCAGTGTTCGTCAAGCAGTTCGAGCTGCTGGATGCCGTCTGCAGCGTTGTGGAGTACACGATCTTGTCGGCCGCCTGCCAGATCTCCGCGAAGTCCTGGATGCAAGGCGGCTGGTCGATGATCGCTCGAGGTCGTTGACGAAGGTGTGCAGCTCCTCGTCCGGCGCGGCCCAGTCGAAGTTGCCGTCCCCGTCCGCCACGTAGCCGTCCAACGACGTGATCGCCGAGTAGATCAGCCTGGCCATCGTCAGGCTCCGTCGGCCCGCTGCAGCTTCTTGGGCGGATGCCCGGCCGACTTCGCGTAGTAGGTCGCAGCCTTGCGGGTCGCCAGCAGCCGGGCCACGCCGATCAGGGCGCCGGAGGCCACGGCCCAGCCGACCGCCTCGGGCCATGACACCTCGGGATCCTCAGGGTTGGCCGGCGGCTCTTTGCCGGTCGCCGCCGTCCATCCGCTGGTCACGAGCTTCCTGGTCACGGCGGCCGCGCCGACTGCTGCGCTTGTCCCGAGGACCTTCCACGCCAACGCGCCCATGACGACCTCCAGCTCGGATTCTGCTCGGCATCCTTGAGCCTGCCACGTCGAGCGGTGTACCGTCATCACTGTAACGACAGGGGAGCGCCCCACAGCGCTGAGAGTGCGGTTCGCCGCAGACCCTCGAACCTGCACCGGTTAGCACCGGCGAAGGGAGTCGGGAATCTCAGGTGCGCGCTCGCCATACCTTCTTGCGCTCACGCGCTGGCCGGTATGACGGGTGCGACCCTCCCCGAGGCATCCACCTGGATTCCACGGGAAAAGGACAGAAAAAATGACAGAACAACGCGACACCGGGATTCCCGCGCAACCCGCGCGACCACCTCAGACGTCAACGACATCAACAACATCAACGACCTCGAAGACAGCCTCGCGCACCATCCTGGCCACCCGACCCCTGATGGGCTGGCGCGGCGTCGACCTGGTTACCGCGGCCATGCTTGCCGTCGCGTTCGGCGTCATGTTCTGGGGCTTCGACACCTTCATCTATCCGGTCCTGATCACGGCAACGGCAGGCTTCCAGCCTGCTGGTGAGCTGATGCTCGGCGTCTGGCTGACCCCCGCGGTCGTCGGCGCGCTCGTCATCCGTCGACCCGGCGCTGCACTGTTCACCGAGCTGGTCGCGGCCAATGTCGAGCTCTTCCTGGGCAACAAGTGGGGCGTAGCCGTCCTGCTCTCGGGAGTGCTTCAGGGTCTGGGTGTCGAGCTGGCGCTGGCGCTGTTCCGGTACCGCCGCTTCGGCGTCGTCGTGGCCGTGCTGGGCGGAGCTCTGGCCGCCGTCTTCGAGATCGCCTTCTACGAGTGGTACTCCTACGTCGCGGACTACTCCATGGCGTGGAAGGCCATCTACCTGGGCTTTGGGGTCGTCTCCGGTGCTGCCATCGCCGGGGTCGGGGGCTGGGCGCTGGTGCGCGGACTGGCCCGGTCGGGCGCGTTGAACGCCTTCCCGCCGGGTCAGGAGATCCGTGAGTCTCACCCGGTCTGAGACCACGCCAGCGGCGCTCACTATCGGTGGTGGCGCCCTCGTCGAGATCCGGGACCTCACCTGGCGCCCTTTCGGGCGTCGGGAGCCAGTGCTCGCCGGCATCACCTTGCGTATTGAACCGGGTTCGCACGTGCTGCTCGCCGGACCCAGCGGGGCCGGCAAGTCCACCTTCCTGCGCGCCCTGGCCGGAGTCCTGACCACGACCGAGTCTGGCGACTTTGCCGGCTCGATCCTGATCGACGGCGCGCCCCCCACGGGGTCATCGGTGGGCCTGATGATGCAGGATCCCGACGATGCGCTGGTGGCCGGTCGGGTGGGTCGCGATGTGGCCTTCGGCCCCGAGAGCTTCGGTATGGCGAGGGACGAGATCTGGTCGCGGGTTCGGGCGGCTTTGGCATTCGTGGGTTTTCCCTATGACGAGGACCGCCCCACCAACGCACTATCCGGCGGGGAGACCCAGCGCCTGGCATTGGCTGGTGTCCTCGCGCTGACCCCCACGCTGGTGCTGCTCGATGAACCGACGTCGATGCTCGACCCGTCGTCCGCCGCGATCGTGCGTGAGGCGATCAGCGCTGCGGTCCTTGCTTCGGGAGCGACGTTGGTGATGGTGGAGCACGAGTTGTCGGCCGTCGTCGACGGGGTTGATCGCCTGGTGGTGTTCGACCTGACTGGCCGGGTCAGCGCCGACGGGCCGGTCGGTGTCACCCTCGCTGAATCAGCGGACTTGCTTGTGGCACAAGGGGTTTGGGTGCCCGGTGTGGCAGCTCCACTCCCGTTGGAGGTGGACCCGGCGCTATGTGCTCCTGCAGTCGCGGGCCCCCCGGGCGACTCTGGTGCGCCGGGCCGGTCTGACAGCTCTGGCGGCCAGGTGCTCGTGTCGGCAGAGTCTGTCTCCGTCCTGCGCCAGCCCCGGGCGTCGGTCATGTCTGGGCACCGGCCGATGTCCGCAGTGCTCGCGCTGGATGACGTCTGCGCGACGGTCAGCGCCGGCGAGTGCGTCGCGGTTGTCGGTCCCAGTGGCGCAGGGAAGTCGACTCTGACGGCGCTCCTGGCTGGTGTCGATACGCCGACCCAAGGCCAGGTCAGCGCCGGGGACGCGTTGTTGGCAGGCGTGGGCGCGAACCTCGGCAGCTCAGTGGCCATCCACCGCTGGACCTCGCGCATGCTTGCCGCCCGGTTCGGCTGGGTGCCTCAACAGGCCGAGCATGCCGTCGTCGCACGCACCGTCCGCGACGACGCGCTGTCGACCAGTCGGCTCCTCGGTCTTGACGACGACGCCAGTCGGGCCCGCGTCGATGGTCTGCTCGAGGTACTGGGCCTGTCAGCGCTCTCCGACGCTGACCCCCACCACCTCTCGGGCGGCGAGCAGCGACGCTTGGCCCTGGCGGGTGCCCTCGCCCACGGCCCCTCGGTCCTGGTCCTGGACGAGCCGAGCGTCGGTCAGGACCGGCTGACGTGGGCGGCCGTCGCCGGTGTGGTTCTCGCAGCTCGCAACGCCGGGGTAGGCGTGGTCCTGGCCACCCATGACCCCTTCCTGATCGCCATGGTCGATCGTCGGATTACATTGTCCGCCGGGCGGATCGCGGATCCAGCGGTCGTGCCACCCCTGCCCAAACCGGAAGGCTCGGTATCCGCGACGGGTGCCGCTCGGGGCCTAGTCACTGGGCTCGCCGGCCGGGCCGGGCCGCTCTCGGTGTTGTTGGCTTCGATCGTCCTGATCTTCGGTGCACCGTTCATTGCCGACCTACGTATTGCCCTGATCGCTATCGGTATCCAGATCGCCCTGGCCCCGGTGGTCCTCGGAATCGGCCGACCGCTGTGGTTCCGGCTGCTTCCGGGTTTGTTCGCAGTCCTGTCGGTCGGCTTCTCGAACTGGCTGCTCAGCCCCGGGCGCGACGTGTCCACCGGAGCGCTGGCTGGGCTGCGGGTCGCATTCTTCGTCGTGCCGGGGGTTCTGCTGGCGGGCCGCATCGACCCGTCGGCGTTGGGCGACCACCTGGGCCAGCGTCTGCGGCTCCCGGCCCGACCGGTGGTCGCTGCGGTCGCCGCCCTGTATCGCTTTGAAAGCCTTGGTGAGCAATGGGATCAGCTCGCTCGAATCCGTCGGGTCAGGGGTCTCGGCCCGGGCCGCTCGCCTCTGGGTCGGGGGCGCCATCTCGCGGCTCTGACCTTCGGGCTGCTGATCCAGACGCTGCACCAGGCCGGGCGGATGGCGGTGGCCATGGAAGCACGTGGCTTCTCGGCCCGACATAGGACCTGGGCTGAGCCAGCGCCCTGGCGACCCGCCGACTCACTGATGCTGGCGCTGGGCCTCACCGTGGCTGGCATACCGCTGGTGCTCTCCCGCTGGTAAGTCCCTGTCGGGCTAGTGGCGACTAGCGGATCAGCTGGACGCGGACGGCGGGGAGGTCGAAATCGGCCCAGGCTCGGTCGGCGGTGAGGACTTCGGCGGGCTTACTGCGGGCCGCCAAAGCTAGGCAGCAGCGGTCACCGAGGGACAGGGATCGTCCGCCGGGCACGGACCGGAGGGCGCCGGCCAGTTCAGCATCATGTTCTGACAGCGGTTCGATGGTTACGCCGGCACCGGTGAGCAGAGCCCGAAGCCGGCGAACATCGACGTCCGCGTCGACCAGCTTGCCGACGACCTCGGCCAGATTCACCGTACTCAGCGTCGCCGTCGCCAGGGCCGCCGCAACGGTGTCGGCACCGGGCTCGTTGTGGACCAGCGCCAAGACAGCGGAGGCGTCGAGCACCGTCATTCGGTGGCTGCGGCGATTCGCCGTTCGGCCAACAGCTCTTCGACTAGGGACCTGGTGCTCGGGACCTTCGAGCCCAGCACCCGCAGTTGCGCCAGTGCGTCCTGAGGTCGTTCGAGCACCAGCCGCCCATCAGCCAGGTGAAGGTGAAGGTGATCTCCCGCCACAAGCCCGAGCGCCGTCCTCACCTCAGCCGGTATGACGAGCCTCCCCTGCTGTCCCAGCACCACCGTGGCATCCATCAGGCTATTATGCCATGACAAGAAATCCCGTGCCACGAGGTGTCGAACACGCTGCGCG
>JAYSQH010000272.1:0-3445 GCA_043721655.1 Phycicoccus sp.
GCCACCCGCTTCGACGACGACATCTAAGGACTGACGACACGTGGGCATCTTCCGCCGTGACACCAAAGACACCAATCCCGTGCTCCCTCAGCCGGCGGAGCCAACGCGGCCCGATGACGGGGCCGGCCCCCAAGGTTCAGATTCCCACGGTTCAGAACCCCACAGTTCCGGGCACCTGGACCCTCCCGAGGCAGGCGACGAGACCGGCCCGTTCGACCGTTCCGAGGTGGCGGGTCTGGACGGGCGCCTGGATCTAGGGTCAATGTGGGTGACCGGCGTGCCGGGCATGGAACTGCGCCTCGAGGTTGACCAGGCATCTCAGAACGTGGTCGGGGTCACCGCAGTGTTGGGTGAGTCCGCCGTTCAGCTTCAGGTCTTTGCCGCGCCGCGCAGCGAAGGCATCTGGCCTGACATCCGCACCGAGATCGCAGCCAGCATCACCAGCCAGGGCGGCACGGCCGACCTGACCACCGGGCCGTTGGGAGCCGAGCTGCAGGCCCGGATGCCTGGCACGGGCCCCGATGGCCGCACGGTTTTCTCGCCGGCACGTTTCATCGGTGTCGATGGCCCGCGCTGGTTCCTGCGCGCGGTCCTCAGCGGCCGGGCTGCCATAGACGAGGGCGCTGCGTCCGTGCTGTTGGACGTTGTCAGGGCCACGGTGATCGTGCGCGGTGACGAAGCCATGGCACCACGCGAGCTCTTGCCACTGAGGCTTCCGGACCAGTCCGAGCCGGTTGTCGAAGACGTGGCGGACGACGAGACTGGAGCTCCGCACCTGAGCGACCTCAAACCGTTCGAACGCGGACCCGAGATCACCGAGATCCACTAGGTGGTGAGAGCCAGCGATGACACACGAGCGGCGCACTCGCGTCAGTGACAGCACGCCTGGGCTTTTGGTGCGCTTTGCGAGCCGCCTGGCCAGCTCCGAGCTGGAGTTCGAGGCCCGTGAGCTTCAGGAAGACACGTGGCGCCAGGGTGCCACCCCTATCGCCGACCTGGTGGACCGTTCCGAGGCCAGTGTCTGTGGCTGTATCAGAAGTGTCACCCTGAGACCTCGCGTCAACGTCCCGGCGTTGGTGGCGGAGCTGTACGACGGCAGCAAGACCCTCAACCTCGTCTGGCTCGGCCGTCGCCGGATCGGCGGTGTCGTGCCGGGCACCTACCTGACCGCGCGCGGCCGAGTGACCTACAAGCATGGCGTGCCTACGATGTTCAATCCCGCCTATGAGATCAAGCCGACCCGTGGCCACTAGCGAGGACATCGTGACCAGACCACCCGCCGAAGCAGCCGACCATACGGTCGAAACCCTTATCCGCGAACGTCTTTCATCCGCTATGGGGGGCGCCCGTGGTTCGTTCGAGACAGCAGTTCCGACGGTCGCCTTCGTAGGAGCATGGATGTGGCGACACGACGTCAAGATCGCGGTGGTGGCCTCCGCTGTCATCGTCCTGATCCTGCTGCTGGTTCGCCTAGCGAGCCGTCAGACGCCGCGGTACGTCATATCGGCCGTCTTCGCCACAGCCATCGCAGCCTTCTTCGCGTTGCGCAGCGGGCGCGCCGAGGCGGCATTTCTGCCTGGCATCCTGACCAGTGCTGCCTGGGGTGTCGGCTCACTGCTGTCCGTCGTGGTGCGCTGGCCGATCATTGGGTTCATCGTCGCGGCCGGTGACCCGCTGATGGCGCAGGACCCGACGGCGTGGCGACGTGACAGCGGTCTGGTCAGGGTCTGCCAGAGACTCACCATGGTGCTGGTTCTGCTCTATGCCGTCAGGGTGCTGGTGATGTTCCCGCTGTACCTCGCGGGACAGGTCACCTTGCTGGGCGTGGCTAAGATCGCACTGGGATGGCCGGCCTACCTGTGCGCACTGGCCATCATGGGAATGATCCTCGTACGGGGGAAGACGCCGCTCACCCCCACCGAACGGGTGCCGGCGCCTGAGCCGCAGGCCTGAACCCAGGCCTGAACCGCTCTCGTCACTCCTTGCTGCGGGGCTTCCGCTTGCCGGGGCTGAGCAGCGCCTCGAGGGCATCCTCAATGTCTGGTGTGGCGAGGAACAACAGCTCGTCATGGGCCTCGAGCGAGTCATCCCGGCTCGGCGCGATCGGGTGGTCCTCGCGGATGATCCCGACCAGGACGCTGTCGCTGGGCCAGGGAACGTCGCCGACCCGTTTGCCGGCATACGGGCTGTCCTCGGGGAGGGTGAGCTCGACCATAGTGGAGCTGCCCTGCCCAAAGGTGAAGATGCGGACCAGGTCGCCGACGCTGACGGCCTCCTCGACCAGCGCCGTCATCAGCCGGGGGGTCGACACGGCCACATCCACTCCCCACGCCTCATCGAACAGCCATTCGTTCTTGGGGTTGTTCACCCGGGCGACGGTGCGCGGCACGCCGAACTCTGTCTTGGCCAACAGCGACACGACAAGGTTGGCCTTGTCGTCACCGGTTGCAGCCACGACCACGTCGCAGTCAGCCAGGCCGGCCTCGTGCAGCGAGCTGGTCTCGCAGGCATCGGCGAGCAGCCAGGACGCATCGGGGACGCGGCCGGCCTGAACGTCGTCGGCGTCCTTGTCGATCAACAGCACCTGGTGCCCGTTGTGCAGCAGCTCGCGGGCGATGGAGCGACCCACACTGCCGGCTCCGGCAATGACAACGCGCATGCGGTGTACGTCCTTTCGGGCGATGGTCTTTCGGGACGGTGGTCGGGGTGCCGGAGGGTCAGTGGACCGGCGGTGCGTCGACGAGAGTCTGTTCAACGGTTGCCAGGAGGTCCCTGGTGGTGATGACGTGAACCAGGTCGCCGTCCTGATAGACCGTGTCGGCGATCGGCAGTATGCCGTCGCCTAGTCGTGTCACGTAGGCGACCTTGGCGCCTGACGTCGACTCGAGCTCGGTGATCCGGCGGCCGACCCAGGCAGGGTTGATCGGCACATCGGCAATGACGACATGGCCGCTGGGGTCCGTGTGCTCGGGGACAGAGCCCTGTGGCAACAGACGGCGCAGCATCTGGTCCGATGTCCAGCGCACGGTGCCGACCGTGGGAATGCCCAGGCGCTGGTATATCTCCGCCCGCCCGGGGTCGTAGATCCGCGCCACGACGTGTTCGACGCCGTAGGTCTCACGGGCAACGCGGGCGGCAAGGATGTTGGAGTTGTCTCCGTTGCTCACGGCGGCAAAGGCGTAGGCCTGCTCGATGCCGGCCTCGATCAAGGTGTCGCGGTCGAATCCGAGGCCGGTTACTTTCCTGCCCTCGAAGCTGCTTCCCAGACGGCGAAAGGCCGCCGTGTTGGTGTCGACGACGGCCACGTCGTGGCCCTGACTCTCGAGACTGCGCGCCAAGGTCGCCCCGACCCGGCCGCAACCCATGATGACGAAGTGCACGCAGCGACGCTACACCGAGCGGGCCCCGACTGGCGCCGCATGTCGCCGCTGCTCGACATGCGCCC
>JAYSQH010000273.1:0-3448 GCA_043721655.1 Phycicoccus sp.
GTGGCGCGTGACGCGGCGGGCGGACATGCCCTGATCGTGCTGACCGTCGACTCGGAGATCCCGGTCGCAGTGCTGAGCGAGCTCTCCCAGGAGATCGACGCGACCACCGTCAGGGTTGTCGACCTCGACGGCTGAGCCCACGAGACCTGAGCGCGATCGAGACCTGAGCTCGATGCGGGCCCGAACCGACGGTGTGGTGTGTCTCAGTTGTTGAGAAACCCATCCCAAGATGTTGGACGTGACGAGTGAGCTCCATCGGCGGATGACGAACGGCGTCGGGGGTTACCCTGGCGCCGTTCATCAGGTGAGACAGGGATACCAGATTGCAAGACGGCTCCTACGCTGAGCAGCATGGCTGACGCACACGGACATGAGTCGCTGGACATCGCGGTCATCGGGGGTGATGGCATCGGCCCTGAGGTGGTGGCCGAGGGCCTCAAGGTTCTTGCCGCGGTCTGCTCGATCCCGGCTGTCAACGATTTCAGCCGCCTCAAGGTCAACACCACCGAGTACGACCTGGGAGCCCACCGCTGGCTCGCTACCGGCGAGACCTTGCCCGACTCGGTTCTTGAGGAGATCCGCGGACACGACGCGATCCTGCTGGGCGCTGTGGGAGACCCGAGCGTTCTGAGCGGTGTCCTCGAGCGTGGGCTGCTGCTCAAGCTGCGCTTCGCCCTCGACCACTACGTCAACCTGCGCCCTGTCCGGCTCTATCCAGGCGTGCAGAGTCCGCTGGCGGTCGAGCGGGTTGCACCGAACGGCATCGACTTCGTCGTCGTCCGCGAGGGCACAGAGGGTCCGTACGTCGGCAACGGTGGCGCCATGCGCGTGGGCTCACCGGCAGAGATCGCCACCGAGGTCAGCATCAACACCCGGTACGGCGTGGAGCGGGTCGTGCGCGACGCCTTTGCTCGCGCCCAGGCCCGGGACCGCAAGCACCTGACCCTGGTGCACAAACACAACGTCCTTGTGAACGCGGGCGACCTTTGGCGTCGTACGGTCGAAGAGGTGGGTGCCGAGTTCCCCGACGTGGCAACGGCATACCAGCACGTGGATGCGGCCACAATCTTCATGGTCACAGACCCCGGTCGCTTCGACGTGATAGTGACGGACAACCTCTTCGGTGACATCGTGACCGACATCGCGGCTGCGGTCACAGGTGGCATCGGCCTGGCTGCCAGCGGCAACATCAACCCTGAACGCACATCCCCGAGCATGTTCGAGCCGGTTCACGGTTCGGCGCCCGACATCGCGGGCCAGGGCATAGCCGACCCGACCGCTGCGATCTTGTCCGTGGCGATGCTGCTCGAGCACATCGGACGCGCACAGGATGCGCGCAGGGTCGAGCAGGCCGTGGCTTCGGACCTGGGCACTCGGGGGACCATGACCGACATGACCCGCTCGACGTCACAGGTCGGCGACGCCATCGTCGACCTCATCGGCTGAGCGGGAGCCTCAACGGTCCCTGAAAGCGGCGCGACGTGTCCCGGTAACCTTCGAGGGAGATACCACGCATGTCCTTGGAGGACCCATGACACCGGCAGCACTCTCATTCACCGTCGAGCCGCGTTCTGACGCACTGCCGGACGATCAGCGCGAAGCCCAACTGGTCGACCCGGGGTTCGGCAAGGCGTTCACCGACCACATGGTTCTTGCGACGTGGACTGCCGGTCAGGGTTGGCATGACGCCAAGGTCACAGCCCGCGGACCGTTGTCGCTCGACCCGTCCGCGGCGGTACTGCACTACGGCCAGGAGATCTTCGAGGGCATGAAGGCCTACCGACACCTTGACGGTTCGGTCTGGACCTTCCGCCCGGAGGTCAACGCCGCGCGATTCGCGCGCAGCGCAAGGCGACTGGCTCTTCCGGAGCTGTCGGAGGCGGACTTCATCGCGTCGCTCCGCGCATTGGTTTCGACCGACGAGAAGTGGGTTCCCCCGGCTGATGCCGAGGAGACGAGCCTGTATCTGCGCCCGTTCATGTTCGCCTCCGAGGCGTTCCTGGGGGTGCGCCCCTCGGCTGAGGTGACCTACTGCGTGATCGCCTCGCCGGCCGGCCCCTACTTCTCCGGCGGGTTGAGGCCGGTGTCCATCTGGCTGTCCACCGACTACACGCGCGCGGCCCCCGGTGGCACCGGAGCGGCCAAGTGTGGAGGCAACTACGCCGCCAGCCTGGCCGCACAGGTCCAGGCCACGGGCAACGGTTGCGACCAGGTCGCATTTCTCGATGCGGTCGAGCACAAGTGGGTCGAGGAGCTCGGTGGGATGAACCTCTTCTTCGTCCAGGCCGACGGCACCATCGTGACCCCCGAGCTCACCGGGACGATCCTCGAGGGCGTGACACGTTCCTCGATCATCGAGCTGGCCGGCGATCTCGGGCACAAGGTTGACGAACGTCGGATCTCCGTCGACGAGTGGCGCGAAGGTGCTGCCAGCGGCGAGATCACCGAGGTATTCGCCTGCGGGACCGCGGCAGTCGTGACGCCGGTCGGTCGGCTGGCATGGCAGGGCGGCGAGGTCTTCATTGGCGATCACAGCGTCGACGCTGGCGTGGGGACGATGACCAGCACCATCCGTCGGACCTTGCTCGACCTGCAGTACGGCCGCTCGCCGGACCCGCGCGGCTGGCTCACCCGCCTGGTCTGAGGCGCCCCAAGGAAGACCAATGGTCTGTGAACAGACCATTGACGAACGCGTCGTGTGTGACTTAAATCACTTCTACGAATGTTCTCGGCGGCCAATGGTCCGCCGAACGACGTAGATGAGGTGAAGCATGAGCGTTTCCCCAACTGTCCCAGCTGCCTCGGCTATCGACGAGGATGCGGTCAGGCTCGCCGAGCTCGGCTACAAACAAGAGCTGCACCGCGGGATGAGCGGGTTCTCCAACTTCGCTGTCTCGTTCTCGATCATCTCGATTCTTGCCGGCGCCATCACGAGCTACGGCATCGCGATGAACTCGGGCGGTCCGATAGCGATCTCGCTCGGATGGCCGCTGGTCGGGATCTTCGTCCTGTGCGTTGCGCTGGCGATGGGAGAGATCTGCTCCGTCTACCCCACAGCGGGTGGTTTGTATTTCTGGGCCGGGCGGCTGGCGCGCACCAACAAGCCGGTCTGGGCCTGGTACGTCGGTTGGTTCAACTTCCTCGGTGAGGTGGCTGTGACTGCGGCGATCGACTTCGGCGCAGCGCTGACCTGGACGGCTTTCGCCAACCTGGCGTGGGGCTGGGAGGTAACTGCGGTCCACACCTTCACTGTCTACGCCGTGATCCTGATGTCCCACGGGCTGCTCAACACCTTCGGCGTCAACCTGGTCAGGCTGCTCTCCAACATCAGCGCCTGGTGGCACCTCGTCGGGGTGGCCATCATCGTCGCCGTCCTCGCCTTCATCCCTGACCGCCACCAGTCGCTGTCATGGACGTTCTTCCACTACGAGAACCACTGGGGCTGGGT
>JAYSQH010000274.1:0-3993 GCA_043721655.1 Phycicoccus sp.
GCGCCTTGGCTCGCCACATCAGGTCGGGCTCGTCATCAAGACTGTCAAGCAGGTCCAAAGCCACCGTCACGGCCTCGTGATGTAGCCCCAGCTCCTGCAAGGCGATGCCCTCCACGTACATCAGGAACCGGGTACTCACGCTGTCACCGGCGCTCGCACTCACGATGGCCGACTCGCGGCACGCGAGCACCGCACTCTCGGAGAACCCATTGAGGTACATCGTGTGAGCGCGACGAGCGAGGTCGTGGAAAGGCCCGAACTCACTGACCTGAACCAGCGCCGTTTCTTTTGGTCGCACTCTGGCTGCCCCGTCACGAACGTCCCGAACGTCCGCGCTGGGCGCAGCCACCGGTAGGAGGATCATCGCTCGAGCACCACCTTGGTAGTAAGGGACGGTTCGTCGAAGTTTCCAGTATCCACCGGTGGGCGGGCAGCCCGCCAGATGTCAAAGTCTGCCGCTGTGGTCGGGTGCGAAACGAAGTAGCCCTGGGCGGTGTCACAGCCGAACGCGGTCAGATCGGCGAAGACCGAGGCGGTCTCGACGCCCTCGGCGACGATGGTGAGACCGAGGTTATGGCCAAGGTCGATGATGCTGCGCACGATCAGTGCATCGCGGGGGTCCTGGCTCAGGTTCATGACGAATGACCGGTCGATCTTGAGCTCGGTGACTGGCAGGTTCTTGAGCTGGCCAAGGCTGGTGTAGCCGGCGCCGAAGTCATCGATGGACAGGCGGACCCCGAGTGCGGCCAGGGCGTGGAGCAGGCGCCGTGCCCGGTTCGGTTCGGTCATCAGTGCACTTTCTGTGACTTCCAGCTCGAGCAGCTCGGCCGGGACACCGTGCGCCGCCAACAGGTCAGCGACCTGCTCCGGAAGATGTTCGTCGAGAAGATTGCGGGCCGACAAGTTGACCGACACCATCAGTGGCCGACCGGCGTCCATCCAGGTCCGGGCCTGGGCGAGCGCAGCGCTCAGGACGTAGGTCGTCAGGGGTCCGATCAACCCGGTGCGCTCGGCCAAGGGAATGAAGGCATCCGGGTAGATGAGCCCCCCGCCGGGATGCTGCCAACGCACCAAAGCCTCGGCACCGACAACTTCTGCGGTGTTGAAGCTGACCTTGGGCTGATAGTGCAGCACCAGCTGGCCCAGGGTCAGTGCGCGACGCAGCTCGCCGAGCAAGGCGAGCTTGGCCGGGCTGTGCCCATCGAGGTCCGGATCATAGGCGGCGACCCCCAGGTTCTGGGCCTTGGCGACCTGCATCGCGATGTCCGCGCGCTGCAGCAGCGTCGTCGGGTCACTGCCGTGCTGACCGGAGAGCACCACTCCGACGCTGGCCTCGAGGTCAACGGCCACGCCTTCGACGACGAACGGCGTCTCCAGCGCGGTGAGGAGCTCGGTGGCGGCCATCGTGGCTGCACTCAGGTCAGTGATGTCGGGGAGCAGAATCGCGAACTCATCCCCACCCACACGGGCGACCGTGTCGGCCTCCCGCAGCGCAGAGCGCAACCGCGGGCCGATCTGCGTCAGCAGCGTGTCGCCGTAATGGTGGCCGAAGGTCTCGTTGATCTCCTTGAACCTGTTCAGGTCGATCACCAGAAGCCCGGCGGCCGTGCCAGATCGTTTGGCCGCGGACAGCGCCTGGGCGAACCGGTCGAAGAGCAGCGCGCGGTTCGGCAGGCCGGTCAGGGCGTCGTGCACCGAGTTGTGCACCGCGCGGCGGCGTTCAGTGTCCAGGAGCCGGCGATGGGCCCGGGTGATCGAGGTCAGCAGCAGCGCGAGCAGCAGCCCGGCCAGGATCACCACGGGGGTCACCTGACCGGTCAGCTTCTCCACCGACCGCAGGTGCCCCAGCTGGTGCAACGCCTCCGCGTGGTGGGCGTCGGCTTCGGTATCCACGGCCTGCACGATCACGTCGAACAGCGGGTCCGCGACTGCTTCAATCTCAAGGACTGCCTGACGGTCTCCCTTGTCGACCGCCGTAAACAGGCGGCCTACCGCGGCGAGATAGGTGCGATGCACCGCCAGTGTCTGCTCCACCCGCGCCCGGTCACTCTGGTTGCCATCCCGCTTCACCAACGCCAGCGCAGCGAGCAGGTCGCTTGTTGCCGCGTCGTACCTACCCCGCACGCCGAGCCCCGGCTCCAGGCGGTACTTGCGCTCCAACGACTGCGCCGCCGCGACCGCGCTCTCGGCCTGCGAGTAGTCATCGGACAAGGTGGTCGCCACCAGGGCTGCACGAGCCGCCGCTGCGGAGACCTGAGAGGACCAGATGGCGAAGGCGCTGACCCCGAGCAGGACCAGCACCAAGGCCCAGCTAGCGAGACGACTACGCCGCGCGATCCGGCCGTCGGAGCCCCGTCCCAACAAGAACGAGTCCAGGTTCGATGTCGCGTGGACCGTATGGACGGGAGCCGCCACGCGGTCACGCCGGTGGGGCGCCGAACGGGTGGGCACGGGCCTCGGCTCCGCTGCCACCTGCACCGGTGAGCCCGCTCTGGTAGACATCGTGTTCGGGTCCTTCACGTCGTTGACTGTCACGAGCGGAGCTGCGCGGTTGCGGCGTTTCCGGTGCACCCGACTGTACGGCGAAAACGGAAAAAAGACGGGATCTGGACACGCCCCTTCACCGGCGGCCGACCGCGCAGATCGTCTTCGGCAACACGTGGATCTGGGCCGCGATCGTCCTGCTGGGGCCGCACGCGCGTTTCGGCGCTAGGACCTGTAACGAGTTCGTCGTGCCCACAGTTGGACCAGCAGCCGGCGACCCGTAGCCTCGGGCCATGAGCACCCTCAACGAGGTCGGCGAGCGCGACAGCTGGCGCTGCTGGCTATGCGACGAGCCGGTGGACCCCCACGCATCGGTCAACGGAGCCCGCAGCCCAAGCGTCGACAGCGGCGCTTCGCCGAAGGGCAAGAAGGCTGCCGCGGGCATGGAGCGCCTGGCGCATCGGGCCTGCAACACGCGCAAGGGTGCGGTCAAGCCCGTCGTCGCCTGGTCTCCGGAGCTGTATGTCGTGGAGCCGGCTCCGATCGTGGCAACAGTCGATCGGTTGACCCGCAAGGGCGGCCGCGAGGTGGTGGCACGCTGTCCCAGCCGGGCTGACGCCGACAAGGCTGCGGCCTGGCTGCTGGATCGGCTGTCCCGGTTCGCTCCGGAGCTGGCGCTGGCGACGCAGGTCGAGGCCGGCGGCGGGCAGTTCCTGCTCGTGCTTCGCGCCGTCTGAACCGTCGACCCTCGGGCCCAGCTGAACGATCCGGAAAAGTCCAGGTCCGGCGACGGGGAACACCTCCTCGCGATACTTCAGGGGACTGTCTGGCCGGCATTCATGGTCTTCTCCGGCTTCTCCGGCTTCTCCGCTATCGCCCAGTGATCCTCCTGGAGGGCAGAAAGCGCCTTCAAGGCCGGGATGCCGACTGGTTCGGAGGGAAGCATTGGCACCACCGCGAGTCGGGTCGAATGCTCGTTCTTCACCTTGTCGATCTGCGGCAGTTCCTGGCTTGCGCGGAGTCGCAGCAGGGTTGAGGTGGGGTCTGCTGCGGCGAGGGAGTTGTTGACCACCCAGGCCCAGGGATGAATCTGCGCGCGTTCGAGATCGGCCTGCAGCTCGGCTGCCTCCAGGACCGGGGTGGTCTCGGCGTGGGTGATCAGGAGGACCTTGGTCTCCTGGGGGTCCTGCAGGCGCATCAGCGGGGTGGTGAAGTGCATGCTCTGGCCCATGTTGCGGGCGACGTCGCGGTGGTAGGAGCCGGTGGCGTCCAGTAGCAGCAGGGTGTGACCGGTGGGCGCGGTGTCGACCACGACGAACGTCCGCCGGGATTCGCTGATGACCCGGGAGAACGCCTGGAACACGGCGACCTCCTCGGTGCAGGGTGAGAGCAGGTCCTCGGCGAGCATGGCTCGGCCCTGGTCGTCGAGCCCGGCGCCTTTGGTGGCCATCACATGGTCGCGGTACCGGCGGGTTTCCTCGGCCGGGTCGATGCTCGAGACCTGCAGGT
>JAYSQH010000275.1:0-1517 GCA_043721655.1 Phycicoccus sp.
GCGACGAACGTGCCGATGAAGGCCCATCCCTCACGCTCGCGGAACGCGGCGAACAACCCTGACAGCAAGGCGACTGCAGCCACAACCGCGGCGACCCACGACGCGAGCGAGCCGGTCGACGCGTTGATCGTGACGAGCAGGACCACCGCGAGGACCGCAGCCGCTGCGCCGGTCTTGAGGGACAGTGCTCGTGCCTCGTGTCGAATGTCGCCCTCCGTCTTGAGTGCGATGAAGATCGCACCATGGGTGAGGAACAGCGCCACCGTGGTGAGGCCACCCAACAGCCCGACCGGGTTGAGGAGTGTGAAGAAGTTGCCCGTGAACTCCTTCTTGGCGTCGATCGGCAGCCCCATCACCACGTTCGTCAGCGCGACGCCCCAGAGCAGGGCAGGGATCGCCGAACCCACGAAGATGGCCATGTCCCACCGCTTGCGCCAGGTCGGGTCGTCGACCTTGCCCCGGTAGTCGAAGCCGAGCGCCCGCACGATGAGGGCGACGAGAATGATCAGCAGTGGCAGGTAGAGACCGCTGAACATCGTGGCGTACCAGTGGGGGAAGGCCGCGAACGTCGCGCCACCGGCCGTGAGCAGCCAGACCTCGTTGCCGTCCCAGACCGGGCCGATCGTGTTCAGCATGACGCGCTTTCGCGTTTCGCCCTGCTCGCCGCGGCCGAGCACGGGCATCAGCATGCCGACCCCGAAGTCAAAGCCCTCCAGGACGAAGTAGCCGGTCCAGAGGACGGCGATCAAAATGAACCAGACGGTGGTGAGCTCCATGATGTCCTTCGGTTCTCAGTAGGCCGGTTATCAGTAGGCGTAGACGAGAGGTGCGTCCACGTCCCGATTGGCGGGGTCAACGGGCTCTTCGAACTCCGGCGCACCAGACACGATGGCCCGCAGCAGGAGCTTCATCTCGACGACAGCCAGGACTGCATACAGCAGGGTGAGGGTGATCAGCGAGGTCCACACCTCGCCGGCGGACACTCCCGGGGAGACGCCGCTGGTGGTCGTCATGACCCCAAAGACGCTCCACGGCTGCCGGCCCGCCTCGGTAAAGATCCAGCCGAAGCTGTTGGCGAACAACGGAAGCAGCGGGGTCGCCACGATCACCCAGAACCACAGCCGGTGGCGAGGGATCCGGCCTTGACGGGTAGACCACAACACAGCAGCGGCGATCAGTGCACCCACGATCCCGAGCCCCATCATGATCCGGAAGGTCCAGTAGGTGAGGGGGATGGTCGGGGTGTAGCTGTCCGCGAACACTCGGGACTTCGCATCTGCGCCGTACTGCTTCTCGTAGGTGGCCTTGATCTCGTTGATGCCCTTCACGGGGCCGTCGATCGTTCCGGTGGCCAAGAAGCTGAGGAGGCTCGGGACCTTGACGGCGAACTTCTCCTGGCTGCCGTCCAGCGACCCGATCGTGAACAGCGAGAATGGTGCATTGCTGGCTTCGGAGTTGTAGAGCGCCTCAGCAGCAGCCATCTTCATGGGCTGAACCTCGGTCATGATCTTGCCCTG
>JAYSQH010000276.1:0-2382 GCA_043721655.1 Phycicoccus sp.
GGGTCCATGGTGGCGCTGGCCCGACAGTGCTTGCAGGCCAGCTGGCAGGCCCGCGTGACCTCCCAGAAAACCAGCATCGGTCGCTGGTCGAAGTTCAGCCGTGTCGTGGGCACAGTCGTGATAGCAGTCATGAAGTTACCTCGGTCAGGGGCCGATTGCCGGCCTTGGGTTGAGCGACTTTGTCTGGAGCGTCATTGCCTGGAACGTGTTTGCCTTGAACGTGATTGGCGTGTGCGACATCGTCAGGAGTGTCCTGCGCACCGTCGGTTGTGGTGAGTTGGGCGACGGCCGTGGCGATGCGGCCGGCGTCGGCCACGCAGCTGGCAATACCAACACCGCGGTATGCCGCGCCGGTCAGGAAAACGCCGGGCAGCTGGCGCATCGCGGTGTCCAGGGTGTCCAGCCGATCCTGGTGCCCGACCAGGTACTGGGGCATCGCCTGTGGCCAGCGCTGGATGCTCTGGTCAACCGGGCCCGCCGTCATGCCCATGGCCTCGACCAGCTCGTCCTGCACCCGGCGCACGAGGGTCTCGTCGTCCATGTCGAGCCAGCGGGTGTCACCGCGGCGACCGACCATGCAGCGAATCAGAACGATGGAGTCATCGGCCAGGTGAGGCCACTTCGCGCTCGACCAGGTGCAGCCCACCAGGAGCTTGCCCTCCTCGGGAGGAACCAGGAACCCGGTGCCATCGAGGGGCCGGCCCATCGCCGAGCTCGGGTAGGCCAGCCAGATCGTCGCAACATCGACATAGGGGATCTGAGCCAACACCGTCGCCACCTCGGGAACGAGGTCGCCGAGCAGTTGCGAAGTGACGAACGCCGGTGTGGCCAGGACGACTGCGTCGGCCTCGATGCTCGTCCCGTCCGCCAGGTCGACGTGGTAGCCACTTCCTTCGGGCGTCACGGTTCGGGCCGTGCTGTTCAGTCGCTGATCGACCTCGCCCATCCGCGCGACCAGCGTCTCGACGAGGCGGCCCAGTCCGCCTGCCAGAGTGATGAGAACCGGTGCGCCCGTTGACGGCGGGGCATCGCGACGCATTTTGCGAAGGCCGAAATACAGGCTCCGGTTCTTGCGTGCCAGAGCCTCGATGTCGGGGACGGTGCTATGCGCGCTGAGCTCAGCGGCTCGGCCGGCGTGCACTCCACCGAGCAGCGGCTCGACGAGGCGGTCGAACACCTGCGAACCAAGCCTCGGGATGACCAGGTCGGCAATCGACGGGTCGCTGGTGGCTGGACGGCTACGCGGCAACACCAGATCGAGCGCCGCACGCGCCAGGCCTGCCGGGGACATGAGTCGCGACTTGAGCAGCGGCAGCAGACGGTCGGGCACTCCGAAAAGGGTGCCGGTCGGGAGCCGTCGCAGCTGGCCGCGAGACCACACATGCGCCCCCAACGAGGCCGGGGCCACGATCTGGTCGCTCAGGCCGAGGTCTTCAAGGAGGGCAGCCATCGCCGGCACGCGCACCAGCAGGGCGTCGGGCCCGGTGTCGACTACGTGACCGCTGAACCGCTGGGTGGCGACCTTGCCACCCAGCTCGGAGCCGCCCTCGATGAGAGTGAGCCGCACCGCTGAACCGAGACGACGATGTATGGCGTGTGCTGTTGCCAGCCCGCTGATCCCGCCGCCGACGATCACGACATGAGGTCGAGCCTGCATCGTGCTCCTTGACTATCTGTTGACGAGCTTGGCGGCTCGAGGCGTCTTGGGCGGCTTGGCGTATGCCTCGCGCATGTGATCCGTCGAGAGGTACTCGGCAATACCGAGCAGTATGAGGGCGAAGAAGATCTGCTCGGTGACCATCCACAACGGGTAGAGCCCCGGAATGGCTGCCGTCACCAGCGCGACGATCGGGAAGATCTTGCTGAAAAGCCTCAATCGTGAGTAAGCCCAATAGAATCCACGCTGGGCACGCCACGCGAAGTAGAACAAGGTCATGGTCATGGCGAGGACCACGACCAGGCGCATCCAGACGATCCAGGGGACCTCGTGGCGCATCTGAAGCATGACGGGCACGACCAGCGCGGCAGCCCCGATCACGAACTCAACCACCAGCAGCCAGGTGACTGCCACGAAGACTCGGCGGGTCCGGGGGTCGGTGCGCATCTGCTCGGAGATGGTGTGGTCGGCATGTCGACCGCCCGCGATGTGGTCGATCTCGAGGAGAACGCTCTCCACGTTCACGACCGCTCCCTTCGAGGGTCTGCTTCACACCTGGGCATCTGCCCCTGGGCAAGGAATCTGCTACCGACCTTGACAAGGTTAGATCAGGAAAGAGGGCACCCCGCACACGCAGGGGGCGTCTCTGGTCCGCTGGGACACCCTGAACCACAGCCGCGCCCGGCCAGGGCCACCACGCCCAGCCGCTCCGCGTGATCCAGAAC
>JAYSQH010000277.1:0-2952 GCA_043721655.1 Phycicoccus sp.
GAAGGGCTCACGCGTCGTTCCCTTGGCGGCTGGATCGACCTACCTCCGAATGCGGGTCTACTCAGCCGCTATTCGTCGCACGCGCGACTCCTGGTGGCGTGCGCCCAGCTCCGCGTCGGGCGGGTAGGTGACTTCCTCCAGGCTCAGACCGTGGGCCGGCACGACGACGACCCCCGGATGACGCCGCCCGGCCCCGAGGACCTCGGACGGCCACTCGACCGGCTGGCGTCCCTCACCGACCGGGATCACTGCCCCCACGAGGGCGCGCACCATAGAGCGGCAGAACGCGTCGGCGACCACCTGGGCCTCCAGCACACCGTCACCTGCCCGTACCCACGAGAAGTCGAGCAGAGTGCGAATCGTCGTCGCGCCGTCCCGCCTCTTGGCGAACGCAGCAAAGTCCCGCAGCCCCAACATCTGCTGGGCGGCCGCATGCATCACCGCAGCGTCCAGGGGCCGTCTGTGGATCAGCGTGTCGGCTCGCCGCAACGGGTCAAGGAGCTCCGGCTGGTCGCAGATGCGATAGAGGTAACGACGCCTGATGGCCGAGAAACGGGCGTTGAAACCCGCGGGTGCCACCGAGACACCATGCACGACGATGTCTTTCGGGAGCACGCCGTTGAGCCTGGCAAGTGCAGACAAGGCGGGTGAGCGAACCGACCGCCCGGGCATCAGCGCCCACCTGCCCGGGTCAACATCTGCGTGGACCACCGCACCGCGTGCGTGGACCCCGGCATCCGTTCGTCCTGCCACGACGAGGCGAATCGGCCTCGGAGCTCGCAGGATCAGGGTCAGCGCGGACGAGAGCTCGTCCTCGACCGTCCGCTTGCCGGGCTGCATCGCCCACCCAGAGAACGCGGTCCCGTCATACCCGAAGTCGATCCGGATGCGCAGGGACGACGCGAACCCGCCATCCCCCAAGGGGACGACGGGCTCGTTGTCGTTCATATCGGCAGGCTAGCGAACTGGCCGTCAGCCAGACGATCAGGCTCAGGCCTTGGTGTTGGACGAGTCGTCGGACGCATCGTCGGCATCCTGAGTCACCACGGCCTCAGCCTCGGCCTCGGCCTCGGGTGACTCAACTGCAACGGCTTCGACCTCAGCGGCGTCGGCAGTGTCGGTGTCGGCAGGAGCCGCGGCCTCAACCTCGGCGACAACCGGCTCAGCAACCGGAGCCTTGGCGGCTTGGGCTGCCTTCGCCGGCTTCCTGTCCTTGGCCGCGCGCTTGGTCGCGGCCTCGGCCTCGGCGACCGTTGCCTTCTTCGGCGACAGGGCCTCTCGGACCAGCTCGATCACAGCCATGGGAGCGTTGTCGCCCTTGCGGTTGCCGATCTTGGTGATACGGGTGTAGCCGCCCTGACGATCGGCCATGTCGGGCGCGATCTCGGTGAAGAGACGGTGCACGACGCCCTTGTCACGAACGACCGTGAGGACGCGGCGACGGGCGTGCAGGTCGCCACGCTTGGCAAAGGTCACCAGGCGCTCGGCGAGGGGGCGCAGGCGCTTGGCCTTGGCCTCGGTGGTGGTGATCTGGTCATGCTCGAACAGCGACGTGGCCAGGTTGGCCAGGATCAGCCGCTCATGAGCCGGGCCGCCGCCGAGACGGGGACCCTTGGTAGGCGTGGGCATCTGTTGCTCTCCTGTTGGTCTCTGACCGATCCGCGCAGCGGTTCAGTCGCACACAATGAATCGGTTAGTACTGCTCGTCTTCGACGAACCCGGCGTCCTCATCCACATCGTCGTCATAACGGTCAACGATGGCGCTGGGGTCGAACCCGGGCGGGCTGTCCTTGAGCTGCAGGCCCATGCCGACAAGCTTGGCCTTGACCTCGTCGATCGACTTCGCGCCGAAGTTGCGAATGTCGAGCAGGTCGGCTTCGCTGCGTCCGACGAGCTCACCCACGGTGTGGATGCCCTCGCGCTTGAGGCAGTTGTAGGACCGGACCGTCAGGTCGAGGTCCTCGATCGGCAGAGCCAGATCGGCGGCCAGCGCTGCATCGGTGGGCGAGGGGCCCATGTCGATGCCCTCGGCCTCGACGTTGAGCTCACGGGCCAGGCCGAACAGCTCGACCAGAGTCTTGCCGGCCGAGGCCATGGCATCCCGAGGAGCCATCGAGTCCTTGGTCTCGACGTCAACGATCAGCTTGTCGAAGTCGGTGCGCTGCTCGACTCGCGTGGCCTCGACCTTGTAGGTCACGGCCAGGACGGGTGAGTAGATGGAGTCGACCGGGATCCGGCCGATCTCGGCGTTGTCGGACTTGTTCTGCTGGGAAGAGACGTAGCCGCGACCGCGCTCGACGGTCAGCTCCATCTCGATCTTGCCTTTGCCGTTGAGCGTGCAGACGTGCAGGTCGGGGTTGTGCACCTCGACGCCAGCCGGCGGCGCGATGTCGGCCGCGGTCACCGCGCCCGGGCCTTGCTTGCGCAGGTACATGACGACCGGCTCGTCCTGCTCACTGGAGACGACCAGGCTCTTGATGTTGAGGATGATCTCGGTGACGTCTTCCTTGACACCGGGGATCGTGGAGAACTCGTGCAGCACGCCGTCCACGCGGATGCTCGTGACGGCGGCACCCGGGATGCTCGAGAGCAGGGTGCGGCGCAGGGAGTTGCCAAGGGTGTAGCCGAAGCCGGGCTCAAGTGGCTCGATGACGAACCGCGAGCGGGAGTCGGAGACGACTTCCTCGCTCAGGGTGGGGCGCTGTGCAATGAGCACTGTTTCATTCCTTCCCACGGGCGACCGCTATATGACGCCTCGTGATGCTGCGGGGCATGACCCCCGCGACCCGTGCACCTCTGTCCGTGCAGGCGGGCCCTGTCACAGTCTGTATGCCGGGTGGCTGGTTGCCCAGCCACCCGGCGATACGGGCGGGATCAGTTCTTGGAGTAGAGCTCGACGATCAGCTGTTCCTGGACCTGCGTGTCGATGACCTGACGCACTGGCAGGGAGTG
>JAYSQH010000278.1:0-2458 GCA_043721655.1 Phycicoccus sp.
TCTGGTATCCCGTCGCCGGGTCCACCTGCGATACCTCGTGCCCGGACGTGACGAGTCCACGGAGCGCGATGTCGACCCGATGCGGGTGATCAACTTCGATGCCCAGTGGTACCTCGAGGGATGGTGTCACCGGGCCGAGGACGTCCGCTTGTTCCGCCTCGACCGGGTCGAGTCGCTCACGATCCTGGACCAGGACGGCACGCCGCCCTCGAACGCCGAACCCCGTGACCTGGACTCCGGGGTGTTCACGCCGCACCCCGACGACCAGCTCGTCCGGCTCGCACTGACCCCAGGGGCCGCGTGGGTCAGTGACTATTACCCCACCGAGAGCGTCGAGCCGACCAAGGGTGGGGGACTGGTCGTCACGCTGAGAACCTCTGACACCGCCTGGCTGCGCCGACTGATGTGGCGACTGGGTTCTGCGGCTGCGGTCCTCGAGCCGCCAGAGCTGGCGTTTGAGGTTCAGCAGGGAGCACTCGAGGCACTTCAGGCCTATGGAGCGTCACCTGGGTCGGCCGCCTCAAGCGCCACAGCTGACGCGACCACCCCGACCACCCCGACCACCCCGACCACCCCGACCACCCCGACCGGCTCGACGTCTCCGAACAGGTAGGGTCCAGCCTCATGTGGTGGTGGGTGATGATCTGGGCGTTCCTGCTCGTGGTGGCGGCTGTCTTCCTCGGCACTCGGCTCTGGGCGCTGTGGGGCCAGACCAAGGAGCTTGGTTCCGAGCTCGCATCCGCGGAGCGTCGGCTCGATGCGGTTCAGGGTCAGCTGGAGCTGCTCGGGGAGCGGATCAGCTCGACGCAGGACCTGGCTGTTTTTGCCGACCCGGCCACGGTGCGCATGGAACGTAACCGCATCAGGGCTGCCAGTCGCCATGCGCGCCGAAAGCGTCGTGCAGTATCCCGCCCGGCGTGGGCCAAACACGTAGACTGAACTGAGTATCTGACCCGCGTTCTCCGCAGCCACCTCGGAAGGCCCCAGGCCCATGTTTCGCAATCTGCTGGACCATCCTCTCAACCTGCTGATCGTGGTGCTCGTGATCGTCGTTGTGGTGGGCTGGAAACGCCTGCCTGACGTCGCGCGCAGCCTCGGTCGCTCGGTGCGCATCTTGAAGTCCGAGGTCGACGAGATGAAGCAGGACGGCAAGACCACGCCGAGCGCCGCGAGCAGCGACACGGTCAAGGGTGAGACGGTTCATCCCAAGGAAGACTCGCCTGCCGATCCGAAGTGGAACCCCGCCGGCGACCCGGCCGCCCGAGAGACGCACAACCAGCCGCCGGCCTGAGCGACTCGTCAACAGCGACCAGGCTGCCCTTAACTGATGATCCGCTGACAGATGGCAACACTGCGCCGTAAACGCAGCCCTGATGGCCGCATGTCGCTGGGTGACCACCTGCGTGAGCTTCGCCGTCGGTTCGTCATCGCCGCGACCGCCATTGTGGTCGGGAGCGTGCTCGGCTGGGTGGAGTACGACTGGCTCTTCAACCAGATCATGGCACCGCTTCGCAAGCTCGCGGCGGAGCGGGGTGGCCTGGTCAACATCAACTTCGGGGGCATCACCCAGCCCTTCACCGTTCAGATACAGGTGGCGTTGTTCGTGGGCGTCATCGTGGCGAGCCCGGTCTGGCTCTTCCAGGTGTGGGGTTTCATCGTCCCCGGGCTGACCAAGCGTGAGAAGCGCACCACCATGGCCTTTGTCGGAGCTGCGGTGCCGCTGTTCATCGGTGGGTGCTTCCTGGCGACCAAGATCGTGCCGAAAGCGGTCGAGATACTGCTTGGCTTCACCCCCGAGGGGGCGGCCAACCTTCCCGATGCAGCGCTCTATCTGACCTTCGTGACCCGCTTCATCCTTGCGTTCGGTTTGGCCTTCCTGCTGCCGGTGTTTCTCGTCGGCCTCAACGTCGCCCACATCCTGCCGGCCCGGATCATGCTCAAGGGGTGGCGGATCGCCGTCATCCTCATCTTCGTCTTCGCGGCGATGATGACGCCAACCCCGGACGCGTGGACCATGCTCGTCCTGGCTCTGCCGATGACAGGCCTCTTCTATGCAGCTGTCGGTGTCTCGCTGCTGCTGGACCGACGTCGAGCGCGCCATGAGCCCGAATGGTCCAAGCTCGCCGACGACGAGGCGAGTGCGCTGTAACGTTCCCCCGTGACCAAACGCATCGGGCTGATCATCAACCCCACAGCCGACAAGGGCCGGGGCGTTGCGGTGGGTGCCGAGGTGGCCGACCGCTTGTCGGCGGAGGGCCATGATGTGGTCGACCTGTCCGATGAGAATGCTGCGGCTGCGCGCGACAACGCGATTGCCGGTATCGCCTCAGGGCTGGACGTCCTGGCCGTCACCGGCGGCGACGGCACCGTCAACCTCGGGGTCAATCTCTGTGCCGGTACCGAGACGGTCCTGGCCATAGTCGCCGCGGGGACCGGGAATGACATCGCACGCGCCCTG
>JAYSQH010000279.1:0-1537 GCA_043721655.1 Phycicoccus sp.
CCGCAGCCCGCGCAGACGAGGGCGACGCACAACGCGCCGAGGGCCGACTGCCACCTGCCGATCATCGTGGCGCAACCCTACGGACCACCAGGGACCACCGCCTCGCCACCGCCCGGCCATCGGGGTCGGCCACAGGGGTCGGCCACAGGGGTCGGCCATCGGGGTTGACGGGCTGTCGGGGCCGCGGTGTACATTCGGATCAGTCGAACACATGTTCTAGAAATACGTTCGACTCGGTACGGCTGGTTCTGCGGCGGGCGCCTCGACCCCGCCCGTCGCAGAACCGGACGGACCCCTGAATTCAACTGACTTTCAACCTCTTCCACGTCCGAAGGAGCTTGGCCATGGTGCGTCGTTACGAGGAGCCCATCGAGGTCCGGGCCGATGTCGGTGTCGCCGGTGCTGATGTCGTCGATCGTGATGGTGACAGCGGCTGTGTTCCGGACCCGACACCCTCGGCCTTCCTGTGGCGTGGCCGGCTCTACGTCGTGCGTGACGTGATCGGGCACTGGCGAGAGCGCAGAGCATGGTGGCGTGAAGCCCTCGACCCTGACGAAGAGGTTGCCGCCCGCGGGCTGGACTGTCTCGAACAACAGGTATGGCGAGTGGAAGCCAGTCCCGGTCGCCTCGCCGGCACCGGGGTGTACGACCTTGGAATGCACGACCTGGGGCACGACCTTGGAATGCATGGCCTGGGCACGGTCGGGCCTGCGCGCAGCTGGCGACTCCTGCGCGTGGCGGACTAGGCGGTGTGGCGATGACCAAAGTCTTGGGCGGCGCAAGCCCGGTCCTTCAGGGCCGGGAGGATGTCAAAGTTCCACGAGCGCCCCTGGCCGGCACGGTGCTGGACCTACTCGAGCGATCCCGGGCCAGCCTGTTGTCGGCCTGCCACGCCGACTCCGTCGCTGATCGCTACGTCGAGGCTCACCTGGCGGCCTTGCGGGCGGCGGCGGCCTTGCTGGCTGCCCGGAGCAGGCCCAGCCGACGCGCGCAGCTACGCAGCGTGTGGGAGGTGCTGCCGCAGGTGGCTCCCGAGCTGACCGAGTGGGCGGTGTTCTTTGCCGATTCGGCCAAACGCCGTGCGGCGCTCGCGCGAGGTTCGGGCGGGCTGGTGGCACGCGAGTCCGATGACCTTCTACGGCAGTCCGAGATCTTCTTCGAGCTGGTCCAGGGGGCACTCGGCCTGCCCATGAGCCGGGCATTGCCCGACTTCATGGCTGTGACGGGTCGGCAGGATGTGACCCGACAGGATGCGACAGGACAGCTGCGACACGACGATCCGCGACACGACGATGCGTGATGTTTTTGCCCACCTGCACGTCGCGTCCGGCTTCTCGTTGCGCTATGGCGCATCGACACCGGCGGCGTTGGTGGAACGTGCTGCCTCTCTGGGCCAGCCCGCGCTCGCCTTGACCGACCGCGACGGACTCTATGGCGCCGTGCGTTTTGTGCAGGCCTGCGACGAGGCTGGCATCGCTCCGGTGCTTGGCGTGGACCTGGCTGTGGGGGACGGGCGATCCAATACCGTTCCCGGGCA
>JAYSQH010000280.1:0-5563 GCA_043721655.1 Phycicoccus sp.
CGCCGCGCACGACCTCGGCCTGAAGGTCATCGTCGACCTCGTCCCCAACCACTCCTCCGACGAGCACCGGTGGTTCCAGGCCGCACTGGCCGCCAGCCCGGGCAGCCCTGAGCGAGCGCGCTACATCTTCCGCGATGGCCGTGGCCCCCACGGGGACCTGCCGCCGAACAACTGGCTCTGCGTCTTCGGTGGCGCGGCCTGGACCCGTACCAAGGCCAGCGACGGCACCGATGGCACGGACGGCCAGTGGTACCTGCACCTGTTCGACGCCAAGCAGCCTGACTTCGACTGGGAGAACCCCGAGGTCCGCGCCGAGTTCGAGGACGTGCTGAGGTTCTGGCTCGACAAGGGCGTCGACGGCTTCCGGGTCGACGTCGCCAACTCGCTGATCAAGGAAGCGGGGCTGCCCGACTGGGACGAACCCTTGCACATCCTGGGCGACGCTGACGGTATGCCGCACGACCACCACGGCAAGAAGCCGCCGATGTGGGACCAGGACGGCGTACACGAGATCTATCGTGCGTGGCGCCGAATCCTGAACTCCTACAACCCCATCGACGCAGATGGCTACTCGGGCGACAACGACCGCATCCTCTGCGCCGAGGCATGGGTCGACTCGCAGGAGCGTGCGGTTCGATACGTACGCCCGGACGAGATGAACCAGGCGTTCAACTTCGAGTTCCTGCAGACCCAGTGGCGAGCCGGCGACCTGCGCGCCGTCATCACCAAGTCGTTCACTGCCGCTGACTCGGTCGGTGCCCCCACCACGTGGGTGCTGTCCAACCACGACGTCGTGCGCCATGCCTCACGGCTCGGACTTCCGCTGGGAACCAAGCGCCCTAACGGAATCGGTATCGGCGACCCCCAGCCGGATGCGGTTCTCGGCCTGCGTCGAGCGCGTGCGGCCACCGCCTTGATGCTGGCCCTGCCCGGCTCGTCCTACCTCTATCAGGGCGAGGAGCTGGGACTGCCGGACTCGACCGACATGCCGGACGACGTCCGCCAGGACCCGAGCTGGCCGCGCAGCGGTCATACCGAGCGTGGCAGGGACGGCTGCCGGGTGCCGATGCCGTGGGAGGGCGACCGTCCGTCATACGGCTTCGGCCCCTCCGATCAGACCTGGCTGCCGCAGCCGGACTCCTATGGGGCGCTGGCTGTCGACCGTCAGGCGGGTGTCGACGGGACCACCCTCGAGCTGTATCGCGCGCTGCTGGCAACTCGTCGCGCGCACGGTCTCGGTGAGGGCTCGATGAGCTGGTTGGGGGGCTACGCCGATGACGTGCTGGCCTTCGTGAACGAGCCCGACGCCGGCGAACCTGTTCTGGTCATCACCAACCTGGGCCCGAAGCCGGTGGCCGTCCCCCTCGGCGCCACGATGCTGGTGTCCAGTGGCCCGCTGACCGCAGAGGGACTCGTGCCTACCGACACGACCGTTTGGCTCAACGGCCGGCCATGACCGCAGCGGCAGAACAGCTCTCGGCCGACACCCTGGCTCGTGCGAGCGGGGGCCCGATGGGCTCGGCATACCGGTTGCTGACGGTGGCGCTACTCGCGTTGATGACCATCATCGCGTTCGAGGCGATGGCCATCTCGACGGCCATGCCCAGCGTCGCGAGAGACCTCGACGCGGTCCGCTCGTATGGGCTGGCCTTCTCGCTCATGCTCACGGCTGAGCTGCTCGGGATCGTCCTGGCTGGCGTCTGGTCGGACCGACATGGCCCGCTGCCCTCGCTGTTCGCCGGACAGGCGCTGTTGGCCGCCGGATCCGCGGTGGCCGGGCTGGCGCAGACGTTCCCCATACTCCTGGTCGGCCGCGTCGTCGCAGGCCTCGGCTCCGGACTGATCGTCGTCGCCCTGTATGTCGTGATCGGCCGGGCGTACCCGGACTCGTTGCGGCCAAAGGTGTTCAGCTGGATGTCGGCCGCCTGGGTGCTGCCCTCCTTGATCGGGCCGCCGATCAGCGGCTGGCTCGCCTCCACCTGGTCCTGGCGCTGGGTGTTCCTCATCGTGCTCGTCCCGATCGCCGTGACTGCGGTGGTGGTCCTGTCCCAGCGCCACCGCATCACCAACGGCTCGGTGCACCTCAACCCGGCGCCCGCTGACACTGAGCCCGCCGACGCTGAGCCCGCCGACGCTGTCAACCACTCGGGGCACCGTCAGATGGCGATCCTGGGCCTGGCCGTTGCGCTCTCCGCGGGTGCGATGCAGTGGGGCGCGGACCAGCTGGCGCCGGCCCATCTGCTGCCCGTGGCGGTCGCCCTGATCGGACTTGTCGGAGTCGCCCTGATCGCACCGCGCCTCCTGCCGCCAGGGAGCGTTCGGATGGCGAGGGGACTTCCGTCGGTCATGACAAGCCGCTTCCTGCTCACCGGGTCGTTCAACGGTGCCGTGACCTTCATCCCCTTGATGCTCGTCAACGAACGCCACCTCGGGCTGACCACCGCGGGCTTCATGCTGACCGTCGGAGCGCTCGGCTGGTCGGCCGGCTCGACCCTGCAGGGCCATCACGCGCTGCACGACCGCCGTTCGGAGCTCGTCATCACCGGGGGCGCGTCGCTTGCCGTCGGCATCCTGTTGCTCGCGGCGATCGCCCAGTTCAACTGGCACTACTACCTCGTCGGCCTGGCCACGACACTGTCAGGACTCGGTATGGGGTTGGCCATGTCCTCGACATCGGTCCTCGCTCTGGCACTGTCGGCCGTGCGTGACCACGGCCGCTCGGCGTCCTCGCTCCAGCTCGCCGACGTGCTCGGCAGCGTCATGGGCATCTCAGCTGCCGGCGCGGTGTTTGCCGCGATGCACAATCCGCACGGCTCGGACATACCGGTATTCGTCCTGATGTGGGTGATCCTGGCCGGCGTCGCGTCCCTGGTCATGCTGGGCGGTCAACGCATCAGGACGTGACCCGAAGGGGTCGAGAGCCTGGACCAGCGGCCATTGGCAAAGACTCGTGCGCTCTCGGGATCCGTGACGCCCGGTGCCAGGAACCCAAGCGCGTAGGCCGCGAAGGCAGCCCCGGACGGGATCGGCGGAACTGTCGGCGTGTCGCGGGACCACACGCGATGCCGCAGGGCTGCGACAACGTGTGGGCCCGAGCCCTCTGGGGTACCCTCCGCGATCTCGGCAATGCCTTGCGTGGCAAAGGTTTTCAGGTCGGCGATGCTGAGGTCCCCCACGGGCTCCCAGCCACCGCGCGGAGGTGCCAACGCCGCCCAGCCGACCTGGACCGTGGTCGGCGGGATCGAGAAGGCCTCAATCCCCTTCCGCGCGAGCCGCTCGGCCATGCTCGCCAGCGACACGGTGACGTCCATGTCAGCCGGATCGCCGAGAGCGATGATCCTCAGCCCGATGATCGCGCCCGTCGTCATCAGCCCCTGTCCCGGCAGGACACCGACATACGCCGCGAGCGCCATACCGCGTGACTGCAGTCGTATTGCGCCGTCTGCGTCCAGGGCTCGAGCGCGGTTGACGAACGTCCGCAGGTCTTCGCGCGTGTATGAGTCGGCGAACAGCAGCTCGTTCATTGCGTGACCCGTTGCCGCCACCGGAAGGGCACCGGATCGCCCGCCATACCCTTGAGCACCGCCCGCTCGTCCGGACGCAGCCGGCGGGGGCTCAGTCCCTCGAAGTTGTAGGCGACCAACGTCGTCTCGGCGCGGGCATAGAGCGTCGTGCCGATCTCGTCCGGATCACGGACCTCGTAGGCAAGGTCAAAGCTGGCCCCCGTGACCTTGGTCGCCCACATGTCCACGCGGATCGGCGCGTGCCGGAACTTCAGCGGGGCGAGGTACTCGATCTCGTGTCGGGCGACCAGCACACCCTCGTCGAGCAGGTTGCGATCCTGGCCGAACCACGCCTGGAAGCCGACCACGCGGGCATCTTCGAGCAGGCGCAGGAACTGGACGTTGTTGACGTGGCCGTAAGCGTCCATGTCTGACCACCGAAGCGGGACGTCGACGTAGTAGGGGCACTGGTTCATGGCGCTTCATGGTAGCCGCGGATATCGTCACCCCCGTGACCAGCCCCGAGAACCCTGCCATCGTCGACCCGCTCGAGGACCTGCTCGACGTCCTGGACCTCACGTCCGACGGCTCAGCCCGTCGCACGTTCGGCAACGCCGCGGCGGCGTCCGAGCTGGGCGAATCCGAGGTGGATGTCTTCATCGGGCGCAGCCAGCCGATGCCGCATGGCCGGGTGTTCGGCGGGCAGGTCCTTGCCCAGTCGGTGATCGCCGCCGGGCGGACCGTCAACGACCTCGAGGATGCGGCAGAACACCCGCGCCGGATCCACTCGTTGCACGGCTACTTCCTGCGCGCGGGAGACTCCAACCAGCCGATCCGCTTCGCCGTCGAGCGACTGCGCGACGGGCACTCGTTCTCTGCCCGGCGGGTTCACGCCATCCAGTTCGGCAAGCCGATCTTGTCGCTGATCACCTCCTTCCAGACCGACGCCGAGGGGCTGGACCACCAGGACTCCATGCCGTCCGCACCTGACCCCGAGAGCCTGCCGTCGCTGGCCGAGGTGTTCGACGGGCTCGAGGATCCGCAGGCCGTCTTCTGGTCGAAGGAGAAGGCCATCGACCAACGCCATGTCGAGGGTGCGATCTACATCCGCCCGGGGCGACAGCTTGCGGCCCAGCAGAGCGTCTGGCTCAGGGCAGTCGGCCAGATGCCCGACGACCCGCTGTTGCATGCCGCAGTCCTTGCCTACAGCTCGGACTACGCGCTGCTCGAGCCCGTCCTTCGCCGCCACGGTCTGGCCTGGTCCGACCGGCGTCTGCGGGCGGCAAGCCTCGACCACGCCATGTGGTTCCACCGACCCGGCCGGGCAGACGACTGGACCCTGTACACCCAGTCCTCACCATCAGCCTCTGGCGGCCGGGGGCTCGCCGCCGGCCGGATGTTCAACACGGACGGCATCCTGATCGCCACGGTCGCCCAGGAAGGCATGCTCCGCGTCAAGATGTCGTGATGGCCGGGCTGTCGTCCTAAGCAATCGCTTAGTAGGCTCGTGTGCATGCCTGACGGACTCGACCTCTACGCGCTGTCGGACTACCTCGCGCCACTGTTGCGCGAGGCTCCTGACCGCGCCGGGCCTTGGCGGGCCGAGCTCTTTGAAGGGGGCAAGTCCAACCTGACCTATCGGCTCACCGACGGCTCCCACGACTGGGTGCTTCGCCGGCCGCCGTTGGGGCACGTTCTGGCCACGGCGCACGACATGGCCCGCGAATACCACGTGATGTCGGCGTTGGCGCAGACTCCGGTGCCCGTGCCGGCAATGGTGATGCTGTGCGAGGACCCCAGCGTGATCGGGGCGCCGTTCTACCTCATGGAAAATGTCGATGGGTCGATCCTGCGATACAGCAAGGACACAGCTGCACTGGAGGATGCTCAGCGAACTGCTCTGGCAAATAAGCTGATTGACACCCTGGCCGACCTTCACGAGGTGGACCCTGCCCAGGTCGGGCTCGCCAACTTCGGCCACCCGGACGGGTTCCTTGAGCGGCAGGTGCGCCGCTGGTCCGAGCAACTGGCGCGGTCCCGGACCCGCGACCTGGCCGGCG
>JAYSQH010000281.1:0-8845 GCA_043721655.1 Phycicoccus sp.
CCCTGGGTGCCGTCGGCATTGGTCCAGGTGATGGCCTTGATCGAGTCCCTACCCGGATCGGTTGGATGGGCGAATCCGGCGCTCATCGCGAAGATCACCCTGCCGTCGGGCAGGCGTTGTTGCACGGCAAGTCGGCTCGCCCTGGCGCCGCTCGTCAGTTCTACACCGATGTCCGACGCGCTGGGCGGGAGGATCCCGGCCGCAATGGGTGGACCATCCTTCGTGAGAAACACGACGTTGGTCTTCCTGAGGAGCGGTTGGCGTCCGGTCACGACGGCAGGGGCCGAATCGGTGGCGGCGGTGTTCAGGTCATAAGCACTCAGGTCCCAGGGGAAGTTGCCGTCCGCCGGGGGAAGGGTCTCGTCCCGGACCAGGAGACGTCCGAAGACGACGGTCCGTCCGTCGTCCAGGGGCTGCACTACCACCTCGACCGACAGGGAGCTGTTGATGGTGAGCACCCGACCGGTCAGCCGGTGGCCGCGCCCGACGCCGTCCACGATTCCGGTGTCCCCGTACCAGTCGATGCTCTGGATCATCGAAGGCCGGGTGGCTTTCCGTCCCGTGCCGGAGCTCGCGTAGTCGACGGCGAACATCGAGTAGCCGGCACCTTCCACCTGGCCGAGCTCGCGGCCGTACGAGGTGCCATCGGTGAACGTAATCCGCACGTCGCGGGCAGTGCTGGGGACCAGCCCGATGGTGACCGGGTGATCGTCGACGATGCCTGATCCCCAGATGGCAACGGGCTTCTGGCCAGGCTCGGCGGTGGACAAGCCGGTCAGGTCCAGCCGCCCCCCAGCCGGGGTGATGACGAAGTAGCGTGCGCTGGGCGCGACGCCGACTTTGGTTTGGAGATGGAGGGCGAAGGTCCCGTGGCGGAGTCGTACCGTGCCCAGAAGAGTGTCGGTGGTCGCCGTCTGAGTTGCCGGCTGGGGCGCTGCCGAGTCGTGGGGACGGTTCATCAGCGTCGATCCAACGACCACTAGGCCGACGGCGATGGCTGTCGAGCCCGCGGCAAGGATCCGGCGCCGACGGATGCTCCGACTGCCTTGATGCAGAACAGAATCCGGGCTGAAGGTCAGGGTGTTGGGCGGCCTGGCGGCGTCGAACTCGCGACGCAGGTCAGCCTCGAGGTCAGTGATCATCGCAGGCTCCCCTCGGGAGATGAGTTGGCGTTTTGGGTTGTGTTCGCTTTGGCTTCCGGGGTGGCGTCCTCTGCCACGGCATACTGGCGCAGGGATGCGAGCCCGCGGGACGCCGCGCTCTTCACGGCGCCGGTCGAGATGCCGAGCGCCTCGGCCACGGACGCCTCGGACTGGTCGGCGTAGTAACGCAGGACGACGATCTTGCGCTGCTGTTCCGGTAGGTGCGATAGCCGGCGGACGAGGTCGTCACGATGATCACTGGTGGCCATGGCGCCGTCGCGAGACTGCGACTGCGTGTGCAACCAGGACGGCGACCAGGACTGTGACCCTGACTGTGACGTCGACCCGAGTTCGAACCCCGTGCTGCTGAGGTCGGCCACGACCTCGTGGCGAGTGGCGCGCCATACGTCGTTCTTGTGGTTGACCATGCAACGACGCGCGTAGGCGACGGCAGCCCCGTGGTCGATCCTGTGCCAGACGAGGTAGGTCTTGACGAAGGCCGCCTGGGTGAGCTCCTGGGCTCGGTCGGTGTCGCCCGTGAGGAACCAGGCGGTCCGCAACAGCGCCGGCCCGGCCTGGTCCATGAAGGTCGCGAACGACGTGTCCCGCTCCGCCTTCGAAGCCCTCATGGGGCCACCCCTGTCATGGTCACACCCTCCACCACGGAGGTATGGAGCGAAAGGTTGCCTCACCGGGCCAGGTAATTGGGACCCGGGCTGGCCTACCCTGTGGCGATGCGCATCGATCTGCACACCCACTCCAACGCCAGTGATGGAACACAGTCGCCGGCGCAGGTCGTGTCGGCTGTCGCTGAGGCTGGTCTGGACGTGTTCGCCCTGACCGACCACGACACGACTGCCGGGTGGGGCGAGGCCGCCGCGGCAGCAGCGCAGAACGGGATCGCATTCGTCCGCGGGATCGAGATCTCGTGCAGGGACGACGACATCAGCATCCATCTGCTCGGGTACCTCCAGGACCCGGCGGCACCCGGCTTGCTCGCGGAGGTGGAGCGCTCGCGCGAGAGCCGTCAGACTCGGGCCCAGCGGATCGTCGAGCGGCTATCGCGAGACCTGCCGCTGACCTGGGACGACGTTCTTGAGCAGTTCGAGCCGGAAGCCACGATCGGTCGGCCACACATCGCCGATGCGATGGTCGCAAAGGAAATCGTCGGCTCGCGCGAGGCCGCGTTCGCCGACTACCTTTATGACGGCTCCCGCTACTATGTCTCGCACTATGCGCCCGACGCGGTGATAGCAGTGCATCTCGTGGTGCAGGCCGGCGGTGTCGCGGTCATGGCGCACCCGTTCGCAAGCGTCCGCGGGAAGGTCGTGGACGACTCGGTCATCGAGGCCATGGCGGATGCGGGGATGGCTGGCCTGGAGGTGCACCACCGGGACCACACCGACGAACAGGTCCGCCATGGACTGGAACTGGCCGCCTCGCTGCAGTTGTTCGTCACAGGCTCATCCGACTATCACGGCGCCGGCAAGGAGAATCTTCTCGGTGAGAACACCACCGATCCGGTTGTGCTGCAACAGATCGAGTCACTGGCAACCGGCGTGAGCGTATTGCGGTCATGAGCACGCCTCCCCGTCGCGACTACTCCTCGACCGCGTGTCAGGGTGACGGGATAACGTCACGGCTGTGAGGCCAGCGGTGCCGGGGGAGCCGGCGAGGGAACCGGTGCAGCAACAGTTCGACGGCATGCCGACGCGTCTCTACTCTGCGAGCCCGAGCAGGTTGTTGGCCTGGCTCGACTGTCCTCTTCGTTACCGGTTGCAGTATCTCGACCGCCCCAGGCCGGCTGTACGGTCGCAACGCGCACACACCTCGATCGGCGTGGCCACGCACAACGCCTTGCGCGACTTCTGGGACCTCCCACCTGCCGAGCGCACCCCGGTTGCAGTCGAGCGGCTGGTGCGGAAGTCATGGATCGACGTGGGCTTCCGCGATCCCGACCAGTCAGCGGAGTGGCTGGTTCGCACGATGGAGCGAGTGACGGCATACCTGCGGGGGATCGACCGCGACCGGCAGCCGTTGGGTGTCGAACGTACTGTCTCCCTGCGCACCGAGACGCTCGCCGTGACGGGTCGGGTCGATCGCCTTGATGATCGCGACGGTGAGCTGGTGGTGGTCGACTACAAGACCGGGCGGGCACGGCTCACCGACGACGACGCCCGCACCTCGCTACCACTTGCGCTCTATGCCGTCGCGGCTGCTGGCATGTTCCGTCGCCCCTGTGTGCGCGTCGAGCTGCACCACCTGCCGACGGGTGAGGTCCTCGCGCACGAGCACACGCCGGAGTCGTTGCAGCGTAAGGTCGCGGAGGCCGAGTCGATCGCCTCCGACCTCCGCAGGGCAGACGCCGACCATGCCGACCATGGGGTCGAGTCCCCGCTCTTCGTGGCGCGGGTCTCGCCGATCTGCATGTGGTGCGACTTCAGGGCGCACTGCCCGCAGGGGCAGGAGATCGGACCGGAGAAGTCCGACTGGGCAGGGCTCGAGTCCGACCGCCTGCCGAGGCCGGACGCATAACGCTCGACTGTCGTTGACGGAGCACCTCCGAAAGGTGGGCTATCAGTCACCCGTCTGACCTATATCGGGCACTCGCCCCTGACAGACTGTGCCCACCCCATGCTGTCCGAAAGGTGTCAACGGTGACCCAGACCACGCGAAGCCGCGAACAGAGCGAGTTCGCCATTGCCACGAGCCCGCTGTGACGGGCCTGGGCACGGTCGTTGCTGTGGCCAACCAGAAGGGCGGGGTGGCCAAGACGACGTCGGTGGCCTCACTCGGGGCGGCTTTCGTCGAGCTCGGCAAACGCGTCCTGCTCGTCGACCTTGATGCGCAGGCCTGTCTGACGTTCAGCCTCGGAGTTGACCCCGACGAGGTCGAGCTGAGCATCAATGACGTTCTGGTCGGGCGTCGGGTCCCGGTTCGGGACGTGATCGTCTCGTGCGCGGATGGCCTCGACCTGGTCCCGAGCACCATCGAGCTGGCGGGAGCCGAGGCGCAGCTGTTGCCCAGGCCTGGCCGCGAGTACGTGCTGCGCTCGGCGCTGGACCCGGTGCGTGGCGACTACGACGTGATCCTCGTGGACTGCTCGCCGTCGTTGGGAGTGCTCACTCTCAATGCGCTGACGGCGTCGCAAGGGCTGATCGTCCCGATGGTGTGCGAGATGCTCAGCCACCGTGGCGTCGGACAGCTGCTCGATACCGTCGCGGACGTGCAGGCGATCCTCAACCCCGCACTCGAGGTGTACGGCATACTGCCCACGCTGTATGACGGCCGCAGCAACCATGCGCGTGCAGTGCTGGCAGATGTGGGGGAGCGTTACGGCATACCGGTGCTCAGCCCGCCGATCCCCAAGACCGTACGGTTCGCCGAGGCACCGGCGGTTGGCCGCTCGATACTGAAGACGTCGCGGAGCTCCAAGGGCGCTCAGGCCTACCGCGACGTGGCGTTGAGCCTCCTGCCACGCCTTGACCTGTCAGCCGGTATGCCGCCGCGACTCTGAGGTGTCCGCCTAGGCGTTTGACAGTTCAGATGGTGCTTGCGCCCGATCCCGCGGCGTCGCCCTGACCGTTGTGGGTCCGGCGACGGTTGCGGCTACGTCGTGGCTTGGCGTCATCGCTGCTGTTGGGGCGATCTGCCTTGGGGCGGTCGGCGTTCTTCGAACGATCCGCGGACGGACGCTCGCGGCCCTCGGAAGAGCGCGTGCCGCGACTGGAGGACCCGCCTGAGCGACCGCCGCTGGTGCCGCCTCGACCTGCAGAGGAACGGCCATGCTCGGGCGGACCACCCCTGTGGTTCTTGCCTGTCTCGCCGAGGTCCTCCACCTTTTCGGCACCAAGGCCTTCGCGGGTCCGGTTCGCCTTGGGCAGCCGGCCGGTCGCGTTCGCGGGGATCCGCATCTCCTTGAAGAAGTGTTCGGACGAGGAGTAGGTCTCTGCCGCTTCGGGGATGCCGAGATCGAGGGTCTTGTTGATCATGCCCCAGCGGTGCAGGTCGTCCCAGTCGACGAACGTGACGGCAACACCAGTGTTGCCCGCACGTGCTGTGCGGCCGATGCGGTGCAGATAGGTCTTGTCGTCTTCGGGGCACTGGTAGTTGATGACGTGCGTGACGTTGTCGACGTCGATTCCGCGGGCTGCCACGTCGGTGGCGACCAGCACGTCGACCTTGCCATTGCGGAACGCGCGCATGGCTTGCTCGCGGGCACCCTGGCCGAGGTCTCCGTGGATGGCTGCAGCGGCGAAACCCCGCTCGGCGAGCTCGTCGGCGACCTTCGCGGCGGTGCGCTTGGTCCGGCTGAAGATGAGGGTCAGGCCGCGGTCTTTGGCCTGGAGCATGCGGGCCAGCATCTCGACCTTGTCCATGGCGTGAGCACGGTAGACGAACTGCTCCACGGCCTTGACCGTGTGACCGTCTTGTTCCGCGCCCATGGCCCGGATGTGGGTGGGCTGGGACATGTAGCGACGAGCCAGCGCGACGATAGCGCCGGGCATCGTGGCCGAGAACAGCATCGTCTGGCGGCTGGCCGGGGTCTGCGCGAGCAGCTTCTCGATGTCCGGCAGGAAGCCGAGGTCGAGCATCTCGTCTGCCTCGTCGAGCACGACGCTCTTGACGTAGGAGAGATCGAGGTAGCCCTGTTTGGCGAGGTCGAGGAGCCTGCCCGGTGTGCCGACAACGATCTCTACACCCTGCTGGAGCGCTGCGATCTGCGGCTCGAAGGCGCGGCCGCCGTAGATGGTGACGACGCGGACGCCGCGAGTCTTGCCGGCATGCTCGAGGTCGCCCGAGACCTGGACGGCCAGCTCGCGGGTGGGTGCGACCGCGAGTGCCTGTGGCTTCCCTGCAGTTGCCAGTGTCGCGAAGGCCTCATCTTTGGGGCTGATCACGTTCTGGATCATCGGTATGCCGAATCCGAGGGTCTTGCCGGTGCCGGTCTTGGCCTGGCCGATGATGTCGTGGCCACCGAGGGCGACTTCCAACGTCATGGACTGGATCGGGAACGGGTGGATGATGCCGGCGTCGGCCAGTGAGGCCACGATGTCCGGGTGGACGCCGAAGTCGGCGAACGTGGGCTTGGGGCCCTCCGGAAGGGCAACAGTCTGGTCAGTGGTTTCGTCGGGCGTCAGGGCGTCGGTCTCGGCAGCGTCAGGCGTCGCCGTTGTGCTTTTGCTGGTCATCAAGTTCTCTCGATCGGGCGCGGGCCACACGCGTCACCGAGGGTGTCGGAGGATGCGGGCCACGCTGCAAAGCGGGCCGATCGGAGTTCTTCGTGGTTGCGGCCACTCTCCGTGGCCGCTGATTCGTGCCGACCGGGCACCGATGTCAGGATCCAGTCTACCCGGTGAGCACTACTGTTTCCGTTCATGGACACCGAAGCGCAGCCCGAGCCCTTTGCCGACAGGCCCGAAAGCGAGGTTCCTGCGGTCGGTCGCTCTGATGCATCAGGGGGCCAGGGCTCCGTCAACAACGGGGCCGAGGGCTCTGCTGCCGCGGTCGCCCGGTTTTCGGATGACTCCATGTATCGATCGGCGGTCATCGACCTTCTTGGGGCTCTGGCCTACGGCGAGCTGACGGCCTTCTCGCGGCTGGCGGCCGACGCCGGCATGGCTCCGAACCAGCCAGCCAAGGCCGCTTTGGCGCGTGTAGCCGTAGGCGAGTTCCATCACTATGAGGCCTTGACCGCTCGGCTGAACGAGTTGGGCGCGGACCCCGACGAGGCGATGGAGCCGTTCATCGCGCCGATCGACGCGTTCCACGATCGCACCAAGCCCAGCGGCTGGCTCGAGGGCTTGGTCAAGGCCTACGTCGGGGATGGCATCGCGACGGATTTCTATCGCGAGATCTCCGCCTACGTGGATCCATCAACGCAGGCACTGGTCCGCTCGGCGCTGGAGGACGTCGGGCAGGCGAAGTTCGTGGTCAAGGCTGTCCGTGAGGCGATCGAGGCCGACCCCACCGTGGGGGGGCGGCTGGCGCTGTGGGGCCGCCGTCTGGTGGGAGAGGCGTTGTCCCAGTCTCAGCGCGTGGCCGTCGAGCGCGATGCCCTGGCCAGCCTGCTGGTGGGCAGCGACAACCGCCCCGGTGCCGACCTGGCCGAGATGGGCCGGATGTTGGCCAGGCTTACCGACGAGCACACCCGGCGGATGGGCCAGCTGGGTCTCCACGCCTGAGCAAAGCTAGATCGTGCCGAAACCGACGGAGCCCTTCTTGGACGCACCGACGTCTACGTAGCCGATCATGGCCACGGGGACGATGACGCGGCGACCCGAAGCCTCCTCCAGGTTGAGCACCCCACCACCGGCCAGCGCTGCGGTCAGCAGGGCTTCGATCTCGTCGGGTGACTGCTCGGACTCCAGCACGATCTCGCGCGCGACATTCTGCACGCCGATCTTGACCTCCACGGGACAGCCTTTCGTCAGGGTTTCGTCAGGGTTGATGTCGAAGGCTAACTCTCGTCAGGGCCAGATCCTTCCCGCTCGATCTTCGGGAAGGCTCCCAGACCGCGCCAGGACAACACCGCCACCAGACGCGCCGCTTCGTCGCGGGGGATCGACGAACCTTGCGAGAGCCAGAAACGCGCACAGATCTGGGCCATGCCGGACAGCGCCATCCCAAGCAGGTGCGCCTCGGCATCCGGCAGGTCGGTGTCCTCCTTGATGACCTCGGCGATGGCTTCGGCGGAGTCCTGCGACACCTTGTCGACGCGTTCGCGGACTGCGGTCTCATTGGTCAGGTCGGATTCGAACACCAGCCGGAAGGCAGCACCATCACGATCCACGAACTCGAAGTAGGCGCCCACCGCAGCCGCGACGCGCTGCTTGTTGTCTGTGGTGGACGCCAAGGCCGCGCGGATCAGGTCGAGGAGTTCACCAGTGTGCTGGTCCAACAGCGCCAGATAGAGGTCGAGCTTCCCCGGAAAGTGTTGGTAGAGAACGGGTTTGGAGACCCCGGCGTGGTCGGCGATGTCGTCCATCGCTGCGGCGTGGTAGCCCGACTCGACGAATACTTCCTGCGCGGCCTCTAGCAGTTGTGCCCGACGTGCCGAGCGAGGGAGTCGCACGCCGCGGCCAGGGGTGTCAGCGCGCATCGACACGGGCGGTCCCTTTCGTTCGGCCGAAGACCCGGTGAGAGGTCGGTTCAGGTGGCGAAGTCCATGTGTTGTGACGTGACATTCCGGGTGGGTACCAACAGGCCAACCGAATCCTACGCGCGGGTAACCTCATGAGCATGGCATTCCCACCACTTGTCGAGCCATCGGCGCCGCTATCCAAACAGGAGGTCGAGCGCTACGCCCGGCATGTGCTCATTCCGGAAGTCGGCATGGAGGGTCAGCGCCGCCTGAAGAAAGCCCGCGTGCTGGTGGTCGGCGCGGGAGGGCTGGGGTCTCCGGCGTTGGTGTATCTCGCAGCCGCGGGGGTCGGCACCATCGGCGTGGTCGACGACGACGTGGTGGAGTTGTCGAACCTGCAGCGGCAAGTCGTCCACGGGGTTGCGGACGTCGGCCGGTTGAAGTCTGAGTCGGCCGCAGAGACGCTGGCGGCGGTCAACCCCATGGTGCAGGTCATCAGGCACGACGTCCGGATCGACTCCACCAACGCCCTTGAGATCATTGCTGACTACGACATGGTCCTGGACGGGACCGACAACTTCCCGACCCGCTACCTGCTCAACGACGCGTGCGTTCTGCT
>JAYSQH010000282.1:0-4828 GCA_043721655.1 Phycicoccus sp.
ACGACCTGCTGCAGGTTGGGGTTCACATGCAAAAGTGAGAGGCCGTTGTTGAGGACGCCGACGATAAGTAGGCCGATGAACGTGCCGCCCATCGAGCCGGAGCCACCAGACAGGCTGGCACCACCGATGACCACGATTGCGATCACGTTGAGCAGATACCCAGAACCGGCGGTCGGTTGTGCCGAGTCGAGCTGGCTGATATTGATCCAGCCCGCCACTGCGGCCAGCGAGCCGGACATGACGAACGCGAGCGTCTTGAGCCGCCGTACCGGCAGCCCCGACAGCCGTGCGACCTCATCATTGCCGCCAATGGCGTACAACGCGCGGCCGCGCGGCCGGAAGCGCAGCCAGAACGCCAGCGCCAGGTAAATGGCCGCCATCAGGTAGGCTTGAAACGGGACCCCGAGCAACTTATTGCCAGTGAGATTCCTGAACCACGCCGGAAAGCCGTGGATCGTGTTGCCGTTGGTGACGACAAGAGTAAGTCCGAGCGCGGCCGACATCGTGGCCAACGTGGCCACGAACGCCTGGACCTTGCCGATCGTCACGATGAGACCGTTGAGCAACCCGACGATCGCACCCAAGAGCAGGCCAACGGCGAGGGCGAGCCCGAACGGGAACCCGTGCTGTGCGAACAGCCAGGCAGTGACCATCATCGTAAGCGCCATGACGGCAGCGACGGAGATGTCGATGCCCCCGATGAGGATGACGAGGAATGCGCCAGCCGCCATGATCCCGACGTCGGAGATCTGGCTGAGAATGTTGCTGAGGTTGCGCGCAGTTAAAAAGTAGGGCGACTTTAGGCTCAGTGCCACGAACATGACGATGAGTCCGACGACGGGACCGCCGACGTGAAGCGACGGCCTGGATCGGGTGCTGGACTCGCTTGCCGGATCTATGTCGTCGTTCTCGCTGCTGGTGGCCACGGGCGCCTGCTCTCGGTTGTCGATGCTCATCTTATTTTCGCAATCAGGTCTGATGGATCGGCAGCGGCCCCGGGGAGGTGCGCCGAAGTGGAGGATGTGCCGACAGGCACTGCGAGGCTCATGATGGCCTCAGACGTCGCTTGCGAACGGTCCAGCACGGCACGCTGCTGCCCCGCTGACATGACAAGGACGCGGTGGGACAGCCCGAGCACCTCTTCGAGCTCGGACGACACGACAATCACGGCGACGCCACGGGCTGCAGTGGCCCGGATGATCTCGTAGATCGCAGTTTTGGCCCCGACATCGACGCCGCGCGTCGGCTCGTCGAGGATGAGCACCTTCGGCTCCTTGACGAGCCACTTGGCCAGCAGCACCTTCTGCTGGTTGCCACCCGACAGCCGGACCACCGGGCCGTCAAGCCGACCTCGGACGTCAAATTCGGTCCGGCTCTTGTCGGCCAGCGATCGGATCCAGCCGCGGGTCACCAGCGATCGTTTGCGCAGGACCTGCTCCCACGGGGCCACGATGTTCTCTGCGCCCGTGCGCTCGAGGTTGAGTCCGAGTCCCTTGCGGTCCTCGGGAACCATCACAATGCCTTGGCGAATCGCTCGCGAGGCATCACCCTTCCGTTGCGGATTGCCCTCGAGCAAAATCTCACCACTGTCGTAGCGGTCGACACCCGCGATGGCACGAACCACCTCCGTTCGGCCGGCTCCGACGAGGCCCGCGATGCCCAATATCTCGCCACGGGCAACCGAGAAGTTGACGCCCGAGAAAGCTCCATGGCGGGTGAGGTTGCGCACGTCGAGGACGACATCGCTCGTCGCCGCCGCCGGGGGGTGATGGTCGAAGCTGAAGTCGCGGCCCACCATGGCACTTACGAGATCGTCCTGAGATACTGCACCTGTGTTCCAAGTGGTGGCAACGCGACCGTCGCGCATGCACACGATTTGACGAGCCACCCTCTGCACCTCATCGAGGCGATGGGAGATGTAGACGACGCCGACCCCTCGACCGCGAAGCACCTCGATCTGATGCAGGACCAGATCTGTCTCATGCCGAGTCAACGAGGCTGAGGGCTCGTCGAAAATGAGGTAACGAGGTTGTCGTGTGATCGCCTTGGCGATCTCGATACCCTGCTGGGTTGCAATCGACAGACCAGAGACCGGCCGACGCGGGTCAAGGCTGATACCGAGAGCTCGCAGCACGTCGCTGGCATCGTTGAACGCACGACGCATGTCAACCGTGCCCCGGCGCATCGGAAGGCGACCAAGGTAGATGTTCTCAGCTACCGAGAGTTCCGGAACCATCCGGATCTCCTGATGGATCAGGGCCACGCCCTGGTCGAGCGCGTCCGCGGGCCCGTGGGGCGCATACGCGGTACCATCGAGGGTCATCGAGCCGGCGTCCGCCTGGTGGATGCCAGCAATGATCGCACTCAGCGTGGACTTCCCGGCCCCGTTCTCGCCGATGAGCCCCACCACGGAGCCAGCCGAGATCGTGAGGTTCACCGCATCGAGAACGCGCACCCCTGAGAAAGCCTTGGTAAGGCCTGAGCAGACCAGGCCCAGTTCGGATGGTGTATCCACGGAGTCTCCTTCGTGCGAGGACGAATCGTGCGACGACAGCGGGGGTGGGGCTGCAGAACCGACCAGCGGCGCTGCAGCCCCGAGTACTACTTGACGTTCGGGCCGTAGAAGTCGACCGGGTTCACCGTGTTCACGTTCGCAGACGTGACGAGGACGGTGTCTTGGTACTGCAGCGCAGGCACCGACTTGTCGCCGCTGGCGACCTTCATGGCGTCGACGACCGCGAGCTGGCCCATCTTGTAGGGGATCTGAGCCTGCGTACCCTGCGTCAAGCCGTCCTTGATTCCCTGGACCATGGTCGGGAAGCCGTCGATACCCACCGAGACGATCTTGCGGTTCGCGTCCTTCGCGGCCTTGGCAGCGCCGAGGGCCATCGCGTCGCTCTCGGAGAAGATCGCCTTGATGCCGGGATTCGCCTGCAGCATGTTCTGCGCAGCCTTATAACCCTGGGTCTCGTCCCAGTTAGCCGACTGCGTTGCTACGACCTTGATCGCAGTGTTCAGAGCCAGGGCCTTGTTGCACCCCTCGGTCCGCTGCACCATTGCGGTGGCCCCGAGGACACCCTGCAGGATTCCGATTTCGCCGCTGCCGCCAATCTCCTTGAACAGCCAGGTGCACAGGTCCTGTGCGGCCTTGACGCTGTCGGTGGCGATGTAGGTTGCGAGCTGGCCATCACCCGACTCAGGCTTTTCATCAACTGCGATGACCGGAACCTTGGCGGCGTTCGCGGCCTTGACGCCAGCCGCGGCAGAGGTGGCGTCCTGGGCGATGAATATGAGCGCGTCGGGCTTCTGGGTCAGCAGGTCATTGACCTGGTTGACCTGCTTGTTGGCGTCGTTGTCGGCCGAAAGGACGTTGAGCGTAATCCCAGCGTCGGCCGCAGCCTTCTTCATCCCGTCAACAGCTGCAATATAGAAGAGCGACTTTTGGTCGGCAACCGAGACGCCAATCGTAAGCTTCTTGCCAGCCGGCTTAGCAGCGGCAGCCGTCGTGGCGGCGGCAGCCGGCTTAGCGGCGGCAGCCGTTGTCGTTGACGTAGCCCGCGAGGAACTGCAGGCCGCCATCGACACTGTTGCGAGGGCGGCCACTGCCGCCGACGTTGCGAGTCTGTTCATAGTCATGGAAGTGGATCCTTCGTCCGCGGAAGCGGCTCGTGTAATGTGGGCTACGAATTAATATTCGCGATTGGAATGGCTACCCACACCGCTAATCTATGACGGTTGGCACTCAGAGTCAAGGTCTGGTGTCGAGCGCTTTACGGAAAGGAGAACGGCCGATGACGAAGTACCCCGAACATCTAGGTTCCGCTCCAGCCGGGCTGGCGCCCAATGACACTCCGGCATCAGGAGCGCCCGGCGTGGACGCAGAACAGCTCCGACTCATGACGCGGGTCGCCTGGCTCTACCATATCCGTGGCTTCAAACAGAGCCAGATAGCAGAAGCACTCGACGTGTCACAGTCGCGCGTGTCGCGCCTCCTGGATTCCGCGGTGGCACAAGGGATCGTACACACGACCGTGCGGGTTCCCCCAGGCCTCCAGCTTGAGCTTGAGCAGGCGTTGCAGGAGTCCTTGGGCCTGCGTCATGCGCACGTGTTCGACGTGCTCGATCCCAGCGACGAGCGCTCCCTGTTGAGCGACCTCGGCAAGATGCTTGCGGTCTACCTACGCGAGCAGCCGCTTGACGGCGACGTCATCGGATTCACATCATGGAGCCGGAGCCTTCGCGAGACCGTGCGCTCTCTGGACACCACGCCGCGGCGGCCAGCCAGGTTCGTGGTCGAACTGCTCGGTGACGTCGGGACGCCGGCAGTCCAACACGAGTCCGCAGAGGTGACAAGACAGCTCGCCCGGATCACCGGTGCCCAAGCGCGGTTCCTCCGTGTCCCGGGCGTGACGGCGTCGGCAGCGGCTCGCACGACGCTGCTCGATCACGACCCGCATGCCCAAGAGACGCTCGCGCTGCACGGCAGCCTCGACGAAGCGCTCGTCGGCATCGGTACCTGCAACGTCGATCCGCCACTGAAACCGGGAGACAACTTCTTCACCCACGAGCAGTTCGCCCGCGCCCGCGCACTCGGTGCGGTCGGTCAAGTCAATCTGCGGTTCATCGACGTCGAGGGCAATGCCATCACCAGCGAGCTCGATGACCTGGTCATCGGTGTCACGCTTGAACAGCTGCGTCGGTGCCGCCGCACGATCGCAGTCGCCGGGGGACCGACGAAGTACGACGCGATCCTCGGTGCGGTCAGGGGCGGGTGGATCAACTCGCTCGTGACCGACGTCCGGACCGCCGAACACCTGCTGGAGGCGGG
>JAYSQH010000283.1:0-1618 GCA_043721655.1 Phycicoccus sp.
TTGCGACCGCCGACGTGGGGCCGTATGCCGCAGTCCTCGCCTTCCGAGCGCCGACGGGCGCGGCCATCGACCCCGCAGAGGCCATGGCACTGAGGGACCAGGACCTGGCCGCTTTCTGGCACCTGCTCGCCAAGCTTCAACAGGCCCGGATCGCCCACCGAGGGCTGAGCCTGGACCACCTCGTGCTCGACGAGCAGGGCGCTGCCAGTCTGACCGACGCCGGGACAGGCGACGTCGCCGCGGCGGATCTCTCGTTGCGTCTCGACGTGGCGCAGCTCCTCACCACGTTGGCGCTGGCGGTTGGACCCACGCGGGCCGTCGCCAGCGGCGTGTCAACCCTCGGCAGCCAGGCGATCGTGAAGGCGCTCCCCCTTGTCCAGGCTGTCGCCATGGATGCTCAGACACGATCCGCGCTGCGAGCGCAGAAAGGTCTGCTGCGCGGGGTACGAGAGCAGCTGCTCGCACTGGCCCCCGAAGGGGAGCCGGTCGAGCAGGTCGAGCTGCGGCGGCTGACCCCCCGCACGCTGATGACGGTGCTGGGAGGCGGCATCGCCGGATACGTCCTGCTGACCCAGCTTGCCAGGGTGAACTTGGGGGAGGTCCTGAGCCGCGCCCAATGGGGCTGGGCCCTGGGGGTGCTCGGGTTCACCGCGCTGAGTATCACCGGAGCCTCGCTGGTGATCACGGGGGCGGTCAACACCCGGCTCAGCTTCGTACGGACCTATCTGACCCAGCTCGCAGTCGCCTTCAGCGGTCTGGTCGCGCCCTCAGCCATCGGAAACATCGCGCTCAACCTGCGCTATCTACAGCGGGCCGGCGTCAACCCCGCCGTCGCGGGCGGCAGCGTGGGCCTGGCCCAGCTGGCCCAGTTCTCGAGCTACTTCGTCCTGTTGCTGGTCTCGAGCGTCCTGGCGGGCACCGGTCACCGGGCCTCGTTCACCCCGCCGTTGTCCGCCGTCATCGGCTTGATCGTCGTCGTGGCCCTGTTGCTCGCCGCGTTGGCCGTGCCCGCGGGGCGCAGGCTGGTCGTCGGGCGATTCCTGCCGGTCGTGCGGCGCGTCGTCCCACGCGTGGTCGCGATCTTCCAGGATCCGCGCAAGGTGATGACTTTGTTCTCCGGGGCGCTGCTGCTGGACCTGTCGTTCGTGGCCGCCTTGACGTCCGCGACGCGCGCATTCGGCGCCACGCCCTCCATTGCATCCGTCGCCGTCGTCTACTTCGCAGGCGCGATCATCGGCTCCGCGGTGCCCACCCCCGGGGGGCTTGGCGGGGTGGAGGCCGCACTTTCAGCCGGCTTGGTCGCGATGGGCGTGGACGTCAGCGTGGCCGTCTCGTCCGTCCTCTTGTTCCGCCTGTGCACGTACTGGCTGCCGATCCCCTTCGGGTGGGCTTCGCTGAACTACCTCCAGCGCGTCGGGGCCATCTGACCCTGAGCCTCAGGGGGCTATCTGCAAGGACCGTTCGCCCGGGCACTCGGGACCACGCTGTGCGCTCATCCTGTGACACACTTCTCAAGGTCCGCGCCAGAAAGACGGCGTAACCACTTGTCCGAACATGGTCGGATCTGTGAGGCTTGGAACAACATCACCACCTGGCGCGTTGGCTGGTGGTGCACCTC
>JAYSQH010000284.1:0-1550 GCA_043721655.1 Phycicoccus sp.
CGCTGCCGCACCTCGGGGTCGGTTCGGAGGACATCTCGGGCCAGCACCAGCAGGTCGTGGTAGCCCAGTGCACCGGAGTCGCGGCGAAGTTCTGACTCATCGAGCAACCAGTCCTGGACGCGTGCGGCGAGGGTCTCTGTCACAGCTGCCCCCACGCCCTGAACGATGTTGTTGCGTGCCTCGTCGGCATCCTTCAGAGCCTGAACGACCTGGGGCTTGTCCAGCCCTGCAGCCTTCCAGTCGGGGGCCCTGCCGCCAGAACACTTGATGTCGGCTGTGGACAGGGTCTCCAGCAGTTCAAGGAGATCAAGCGGGTGACCGGGAGGTGTCAGCTCGGCGATCAGGCTTCGGATGGTGGTGTCGAGGTGCTGGCTGAGCGCGTCGCCGTCGGGCCAGTGGCCCTCATCGGCGAAGGCTTCAGTCAGGTGGGTCAGCACCTCGTCCGCAGAAACCGGTGGCAGCTTCACGACAGCCAACGGCCGCGAGCGCAGCCGGTCCCAGGAGGCTCCAAGCCCGGCGGCGACGGCGTTCACGTCGCCCAGCTTTAGCCCCAGCGTCAGCCCGCACAGCAGGTGCTCGCGGATGGCCTGGTCATCGAGCAGGCGGTCCACGAAGTCGCTCCACGAACGCTCCGCGTCCTCAGTGCCTGATCCGGTGTCGGCGACCGAGAAGCCCGGTGGGAGCCCTGCTTCCAGCGACGCCTCCGACAGGATCCTGGACGCGAAACCGTGCAGGGTCGTCAGCACCGCGTCGTCAAGAGTTTCCAGCCCGGCTGCCAGGCGTACCTGCGCGGCGGCGTCGTACTTGAAGCCTGCGTAGCGATCCTTCGCGTCCGGCTGGAGACCCTCTCGGATCCGGTTGCGCAACTCGGCTGCAGCGTTCTCGGTGAAGGTGATTGCGGCCAGCTCGGACATCGCGCCAAGGTGCCCGGTGGCGACCATATGGATGACGCGGGCGACGAGGGCGGTGGTCTTGCCGGTTCCTGCGCCGGCTTCGACGAAGAGGGTCTCGGCGAACTCGGTGCGGATCGTGTCGCGCGCCCCCTGGTCGATCGGCGAGGTGTCGATCGGCGAGGTCATGCGCCGACCTCCGATGGATTGACCAGCTCGGCATACGGACTCACAGGTTTGGCCTTTCGCAGTTCGTTCCACTGCTCGACCCGTGTCGTGGGGCAGACCAGGTCGAACGGGCAGTAGGAACAGTTTTCCCAGGTCCGCTGGTTCTTGAACCAGCTCTCGTCGCCGGGGTTGGCCGGGTAGATGCCACCTCGGATACCGCCGACGACCACGTCCAGCACGCTCTTGAGACGCTGCTCCTGCTGCTGATCCACGAGGCCACCGCGACGCAGGTCGCCCTTATCGACGAACCAGTACCAGGCGTGCACCTCAGTTTCCGGCAGACCCACCAGCTGTCGGGCCGCCAGTCCATAGAGGACGAGCTGCAGCTTGCGGCCGCGATCAACGAGGTCCGCGGACGGATTCGGATTGGTCTGCTTGGGGATCGCGTCGTACCCGTAGCCGCTGCCGGTCTTGTAGTCGACGACGACCAGA
>JAYSQH010000285.1:0-5983 GCA_043721655.1 Phycicoccus sp.
GTGGTCACCTTCATCTTCGTCACCGGGTTGAACAGCAGGTAGCGGCGGTCGTCCGCGGAGGCGGAGCGGACGTAGTCGATCGCCCTGTCGCCGAAGAGCTTCATCGCGACCAGCCGCGCGTAGGCGTCAGTCAGCCCCTGGCGCACGTGCGGGAAGTCGGTGACCCGCTTGCCGTACAGGATGCGGTTGTCTGCGTGCGTGATGGCCTCGTAGAAGGCGTGCTCGCAGATCCCGATGGAGGCGAAACCGAGGTTGAACTTGCCGATGTTGACGGTGTTGAGCGCGGCGTCGAAGGCGGCGGGCCCGGTGTGCATGATGTCCGCGGCACTGACCGGGTAGTCGTGCAGGCTGAACTCGCTGACGTACATCTGCGACGACACCACGTTCTGGACCAGTTCGTATGACGGGTGCCCGCTGTCCGCGGCGAAGAAGACGTAGGCCTCGGGGCCTTCGACGTCCGCGCGGCGGCCGAAGACCGAGACCATGCCGGCCACGTTGCCGTTGCCGATGTAGTACTTGCTGCCGTCCGCTCGAAACCCCTCGCCGTCGGGCGTGAGGACCATGTCGGTGGTGTAGATGTCCGCGCCGTGCGCCTTCTCAGACAGTCCGAACGCGAACACACCGCCGTCCTGAAGGATCTGCGCCGCGCGCGCCTTCGCCGACTGGTTGTCGCTCTGCCAGACCGGGCCGAGACCCAGGATGGTGACCTGCCATGCGTACCAGTAACCGAGGCCGTAGAACGCCAGCACCTCGCCGAAGGCGCAGATACGGGCGGTGTCCCAGCGACCGCCCTGTGACGCCGGCGTCAGGAAGGTGGCGAAGGCCTTCTCGGACGCCATGAACTCCAGAAAGTCGTCGTACCACTTGCGTTCGTGGTGGACGCGCTTGAGTTCCGTCTTGCCGCGCGTCTCGAACCAGTCGATCGTCGCTCGCAGGAGGCGCCGCGCCTCGGGGTCGAGATCGGCGGGGTCGTAGGTCAGCGGGTTGAGCAGCAGGTCGGTCATTCCGGCACCCTAGCGGCAGCCCCTGGCGGTTCGCAGTCCGACGCTTCGTCGCGCAGCGCGCGGGTGACGTTTCCTTGTTCTCGCTAGTATTACCCGGGTAGCATCGAAGTATGAAGATTAGCGTGAGCCTGCCGGAGGAAGACGTAGCCCTCCTTGACGAGTACGCCCACACCTCCGGTCTGCCGTCTCGCTCCGCGGCCCTCCAGCACGCGATCCACCTGCTTCGTCACCCTGACCTTGAACAGGACTACGCGTCGGCGTGGGACGAATGGGAGTCTTCGGGCGATCAGGCGTTGTGGGAAGCCACGGCCGCCGACGGGCTCTCCGATGCAGCGCGGTGAGGTACGTCTGATTGACCTCGAGCCGACGGGAGGCAGCGAAGCCAACAAGCGCCGGCCCGGCATCATCGTGAGCAACGACCGGGCCAACGCCACGGCCCACCGACTTCGACGCGGTGTCGTGACCGTGGTACCCGTGACCAGCAACATTGTTCGTGTCTTCCCGTTTCAGGTTCTTCTACCAGCCGACGTCACCGGCTTACGTGTCGACTCAAAGGCCCAGGCCGAGCAGGTGCGTTCGGTGACCATCGAACGCATCGGGCCTGTCCTGGGCTGGGTACCCGCGCCGCTCATGGCGGAAGTGGACGAGGCCCTCCGCCTGCACCTTCAGCTGTAGCGCAACGGGGAGGATGCTCCTATCACTCAGTCTGTATGCCGAACGGGATGTCGGCGTGGTGCAGTCCGGGTCGTCCTGACGCCGGGCCCGCCCTTCGCCGGTTTACTGGCCGGTACGTCCGTCGAGGCACTCACGCAGGAGGTCGGCGTGGCCGGCGTGCCGCGCATACTCCTCGATCACGTGGACCAGCACGTCCCGCGGGGCGACGGTGCGTCCGAGAAAGCGAAACGTCGTGCGCCATTTCACACATGGGCTTATGCTTTTTACGTATATGGAACTCATGAATATTACCTAGATGGGCGTTGTACCCGGATGGCCGCGCAGACGGGCATGAGAAGTGAGCGAGGACCCACATGACCATTCTTTGGGACAATGTCCCGGCCGCGGTCGAGAACTACCGCTTTGCGGTCGGTGAGCACGTCGAGGTCGTCGAGTCGGCCCAGTCGGTGATGCGCGCGCTGGGAACAGACCCTGGCGCTCTGTTGGTCATCGTGGGGCCGGAGGTGGACATGGCGGCCGCGTCATCGTTGGCTGACCAGGTGCGCGTCGGGCGGCCGGAGGTCAGCGTGATCCTGCTGCGGCGACGCCTTGAGGTGATGGTCCTGGCCCAAGCGATGCGAGCCGGCTTCCGCGAGGTCGTCGCCTCCGATGACCTGACCTCGCTGTCCGATGCGTGCCGGCGAAGCCTGGAGCTCTCCCAACGTATGGCCGGGATCTCGGGGGCCCCGGCGACTGCTGAGGGCAAGGTCATTGTTGTCTTCAACGCCAAGGGCGGGTGCGGCAAGACGACGATCTCCACGAACCTGGGCGCCTACCTGGGGTCCACCGGCGCGCGGGTCCTGCTTGTCGACCTCGACCTGGCCTTCGGCGATGTCGCCATCACCCTTCAGCTGACACCCACCGCATCGGTCGGCGATCTGGTGGCGATGGCGGGCCACATCGACGAACAGGGTCTGGCCTCAGTCGTGACCAAGCACGAAAGCGGGCTCCACACCGTGTGCGCGCCCAACGAGCCCGGCGTGGCGGACGGGATCTCGGGCGCCGTGGTGGCCGAGCTGCTGCGGGTCGCCCGTCGCTCGTATGAGTACATCATCATCGACACGCCTCCGGCGTTCTCCGAGCATGTGCTCGCGACGTTCGACGTCTGCGACGTGTCGGTCCTCCTCGCCACGCTGGACATCCCGTCGGTGAAGAACCTGCGGCTCACCCTGGACACCCTCGACCTCCTGGGACACCCTCGTGACGCGCGGGTCGTGATCTTGAACCGTTCCGATTCCAAGGTCGGCCTGCACGCCGCTGACGTCGTCGAAGCCATCAAGCAGCCGATAGCCGCCATGATCCCCAGCAGCGTGAGTGTGCCCGCCTCGGTGAACCGAGGCGTGGCGATCATCTTGGACGAACCCAAGCACCCGGTCTCGTTGGCTCTGAGCGCCTTCGCGGACAAGTACATCCTCGGCCGGGTTGCGGAGAATCTTTCGACCGCCAAGGATGCCGACGAGCCTCAGGCTCAGACCAGACGCGCGATCCAGCAATCGCAGCGCGACAAGCGCCGGTTCGGTAGCGGGGTGAAGAGGTAAACGTGGCCGACCGCCTGGGTCAATTCGGCGCCACGACCGCTCTGGCCGCGGCTGGGACTCGGTTGGCTTAGCCCCTTCCCCTATTTCGGGGAAGAGCCCGTGGTGGACGTGGAGGGACTCGAACCCCCGACCTCTCGCGTGTGAGGCGAGCGCTCTAACCAGCTGAGCTACACGTCCGGACGGTGCCACCCGTCATACAGGCAGCGGACAGGAGAATAGCGGCTCGCCTCGTGGGAGCCCTAATCAGCCCAGGCCGGGGAGCGTCTTGAGCCAGTTCTCGATGCTGTCGGGGAGGAAACCGGGGACGACGCTGACCAGGAACAGCAGCCAGAAGACGACGGCAACGGCGACCATGGTGCCCACCAGCACCAGCCCCTTGACCCACCACGGCTGGGGCCTAAGCCAGATGACCCAGACATGCAGGGTGCTCCTCGCGAGCTCGAGTAGTCGTTGGGCCCACTCGAACTCAGAGGCCCAGATCGCCAGACCGACGAAGACCACCAGCCAGCCCGGACCGGGGAACGGCACCATGATCAACCCGATGACGACGGTGACCAGCCCGACGACCCCCACGACGATGCGATAGATCAGGTGCGAGTGCTGGTTTGAGCGGATCTTGCGCCGCCACTCCCAGTCGTCCTCGGCGGCGTCAAGGGTGACGTTGTGGTCATCGCCACCCCAACCGCCCTCGTCGCTCATGGGTCCAGACGTTCGCGGGACCGGCGGGCAAAGATCTCGGCGGCGCGGGCGGTGACCGGACCTGGAGCGGTCAGTGGCCGCTCGTCGATCGCATGAACCTGCAGCACATCCTTGATCGAGGACGTGATGAACACCTCCTGGGCCTGAGCCAGGATGGACATCGGCAGCGCCTCGTCGCGGACCGTGAGCCCTTCCTCGCGACACCACTCGATGACGAGGCCGCGCGTGATGCCGGCCAACGGCCCCGAGGCCAGGTCAGGTGTCAGGATCTCGCCGTCCACGACGACGAAGATGTTGGACCCGGTGCACTCGCAGAGGTTGCCGACGGAGTTGGCAAAGACCGCCTCCACTCCCCCGCGCTCCTTCGCATAGGCAAGTGTCACAACGTTTTCCGCGTATGACGTGGTCTTGAGTCCCGCGATGGCGCTGCGTTCGTTGCGGGTCCAGGGCACGACGACAAGCTTGGCTGAGTCGGGGCCCGGGGGCGTGGGGCTGGCCGTGACGATGTAGGTCAGCGGCGAGATGTCGCGGTCGGATCCGAGGGGGCCCGCGCCGCCGGTGACGGTGTAACGGAGCCGTCCGTTGGCGATCTGCTCTCCTGCCAGGACTGCCTTGATTCCGGCGTCGATCACCGTGTGGTCGGCGGCGGGAAGGCCGAGCCCCGCCAGCGAACGGTCGAGCCTTCTCCCGTGTCGCGTCAGGGCGAAGGGAACGCCGTCGATCACCTTGCATGTCTCGAAGACCCCGTCGCCGACGGTGATGCCGTGGTCAACTGCCGCGACCGACGGTCTTGCAGCATCGACCAGTTGGCCGTTGACCCAGGCCCGGATCCCGCCGGCGGGACTGTTCTGGTTTTTGCCCTGTTCGCTCACAGTCCCACCCTCCCAGATGCGAGTCCGATCAGGCGAGACGCTTTCAGCTCTGTCTCAGCCCACTCCTGTTCCGGGTCGGATCCCCACGTGATTCCGCCACCGGTGCCGAACCGCAGCCACCGTTGTCCCGTGGTGTCGTGCTCCGCCCAGAACGTACGGATGCCGACGGCAAGCTCCGCCTCACCGGTGTCCGCATCCACCCAGCCGATTGCCCCGCAGTAGGGACCACGAGGCACGGGCTCGAGGTCGGCGATGACCCGGAGCGCCGACGACTTGGGCGCCCCCGACACCGATCCAGGCGGGAACGTCGCGGACAGGATGTTGGGCCAACCCACTGCCGGACGCAGCTGCCCCGAGACCGTGGTGACCAAGTGCGTCAGCCCCGGGTGCTCTTCGGGCGCACAGAGGGCATCGACGCTGACGGTGCCGGAACGGCATACGGCTGAGAGGTCGTTGCGCACGAGGTCGGCGATCATGACGTTCTCGGCATAGTCCTTGGTGAGCATCGCCGACAGGCTCGTCGCGGTCCCCTTGATCGGACGAGACTCGATCCGCCCCGCATTCCGGATCAGGAATGCCTCCGGTGAGGCGCTGAGTAGGTCCAAACCTGCATCGGGGACGTGGATGCGGCTGAGGAAGGTTGCCGGATTACTCTGTGCGACAAGGGTATCCAGATTCGCGAGGTCGGCATCGTCGCTCAGAGGGTGGCTCAAGATGCGGCACAAACAAGCCTGATAGACGTCGCCCGCCGCGATGCGATCGCGGATCTGACTCACGCCTGAGCGGTATGCCGTCTCGTCCAGCGACGTGCTCCAGTCACCGGTTAGCGGTGTCCATTCCGGGACCGGCGGAGGCTGGATACTGGGCAGCTGTGCGGTGGGTGTTTGCACGGTGGGCCTCTGTACGGTGCTGACCTGCGCGAAACGGACGCACGTGACGTCGCCCTCGAAGGTCACAACGACAGCCCAGAACCCGCCCCCGTCCAGGCATTCGACGTCGTGGGCGATCTCGACTGCGTCGCGGGCCAGTCGACTGCCGAAACGTGCGTAAGCCACGGAACGATCGTAGGGCTCAGGGAAGCCAGGGCTTGCCGGCGAGCTGGGTGACCACCAGCGCGTGGGTGACCCACGGGATCTGCAGGGCCAGGCTGACGGCA
>JAYSQH010000286.1:0-2505 GCA_043721655.1 Phycicoccus sp.
GGTGATCCTGCAGGCGTCGGCCGTGAAGCACCTGCGCAGCCTGGCCGACGAGCTGGTCGAAAAGACAGTCTGGATCGTCGGTGGCGACGGCTGGGCGTACGACATCGGCTACGGCGGTCTCGACCACGTATTCGGCTCGGGCCGCAACGTCAACATCCTGATCCTCGACACCGAGGTCTACTCCAACACCGGTGGCCAGGCCTCGAAGTCGACCCCGCGTGCGGCGACGGCCAAGTATGCGTCGTCCGGCAAGAGCACGGCAAAGAAGGACCTGGGCGCGATCGCCCAGGTCTACGGCGACGTCTACGTCGCGCAGATCTCGATCGGCGCGAACGAGCAGCAGGCAGTGCGGGCCATGATCGAGGCTGAGGCCCACCAGGGCGTCTCGGTCATCATCGCGTACAGCACCTGCATCGCCCACGGCATCGAGATGTCCACCTCGATGACACACCAGAAGGACGCGGTGGCCAGTGGCTACTGGCCGCTCTACCGTTTCCGCCCGAGCGAGGACAACGAAGGCCACCCGTTCAAGCTGGACTCGAAGAAGCCGACCAAGCCGATCCGTGAGTTCGCCCTCGCAGAGACCCGCTTCTCGATGCTGGCCCGCAAGGACAGCGAGCGCAGCGATCACCTGCTCGCCCTCGCCCAGGCGGACGCGGACGAGCGATGGAAGCTCTACTCGCAGATGGCCGGCATGGAGCGGACTGTGGCGCACGAGGAGGTTCTCGGGGAGCCTGTTGAGGACGTCGGGGAAGTGCCGGCCACGCCGGTGTCCGAGGCGCCGACGAAGTAGGACGACGAGGCAGGTTTGTCGGGTCGGCCGCACGTCGCGGCCGACCCGATGACCGTTTCGGGGGTGCCTTTGTGCGGAGAGGTGCTTGACATAGTAAGCACGTGGTGTATATGGTGTGCAGGTGCCGGAGACGCCGAGCACCCACCACGATTCGAGGAGTTCACCATGGCGACAGCGACCACCAAGACCCCGAGCACCGAGATTCCCGACCTGGCCCAGAAGGTCCGCGAGCAGCTTCTCTCTACCTTGCGTCAGGGGCAGCAGCTTTCCGTCGACGCGGCCCAGACCTGGGTCAAGGCAGTCTCGGTCCTTCCTGTGGTGGACCTGCCGGCCGTTCCCGGGATCCCTGCCCTGCCTGGTGTGGAGGCCGTGACCACGTTCACCTTCGACGTGGCTGCGGACCTGCTCAGCGCCCAGCGAGACTTCGCCCGGAAGCTGGCCAGCGTGCTTGTCACCGAGAAGTCGGCCTGAACTACATCGCATTGCATGACGACGTAAGACACGGAAGAGCCGATGGCAGCAGATAGCAAGCCGACCCTGCTGGGGGCGTTCATCCGTGCGCAGCGAGAGATGGCCAACTTGTCGCTGCGACAGCTGTCTGCGCTGACCGAAGTCTCCAACCCCTACCTGAGCCAGGTCGAGCGTGGGCTGCACGAGCCGTCCGTGCGCGTGCTCAGGTCGATCGCGGACGCGTTGAACGTGTCTGCCGAGACGCTCTTCGAGCATGCAGGACTGATCACCAACACCGAGAAACCGGACGACGAAGCGACCACGAATGCCATCCGGGACGATCGCCGACTGACCGAACCTCAGCGCCGGGCACTGCTCAGCGTCTACCGCAGCTACGTCGAGGCGAACACCGAAGAACAGTGAAACCACTCTCCGGTGAAGCGCTCTTCTCCTAGCTCACAGGCCGCATAGGAGTCTCACAGCATGAAGCCAGAACAAAGCTCCGAGTCACCTGGAAAGTCGATTCTCGAGCGGTTGGGCATCGCCGAAGATCCGCTGATCGGCGCCGACCCTGTCTCGTTCCTGAGGTCGCTCGCGGCGGCTGGTACTGCCTTGGCCAAGGACCCGGCTGCGGTTGTTGCCGTCGCCGCCGCCAACGCCCGGTTGGCGATCGGAACGGCGGCCGCCGTGCGAGCATCAGCGGGACGCGCTGTGGGCAGCATGACCCCCGGGCCGGTGAGCCCGGCGACCGGCGACCGACGGTTCGCCGACCCGGCATACGAAGACAATCCGTTGTACTTCCTGCTGGCGCAGCAGTATCTGCTGAGCGGTCAGCTGGTCAACGAGCTCCTGGACGCTGCGGCGCTGGAGGGCAGCGAGGACAGCAAGGCCCGGTTCGCAGCCACGTTCATCCTCGACGCGCTCGCGCCGACCAACACGGTGCTGGGCAACCCGGCGGCGATCCGGGCGGCGTTCGACACAGGGGGCAAGAGCCTGGTCAGGGGTGCGATGAACCTGCTCAGCGACCTGGTCAACAACGGAGGCTGGCCCTCTCAGGTTGACAGCTCGGGGTTCGAGGTCGGTGTCAACATGGCCGCCACGCCGGGCTCGGTCGTCTACCGCAGTGACCTGATCGAGCTGATCCAGTACCAGCCACAGGGCAAGCAGGTCCACTCGGTGCCGCTGCTGTTCTGCCCTCCATGGATCAACAAGTACTACATCATGGATCTGGCTCCCGGTAAGAGCCTGATCGAGTGGGCGGT
>JAYSQH010000287.1:0-2727 GCA_043721655.1 Phycicoccus sp.
TGCCGCGTGGCGTGTTGGGATGCGGACTATTGGGCCGTGGGAGAGAATGGCCGAGATGACTGACATGGGCGAGCCGCGTTTCACCAAGGGCCACGGCACCGAGAACGACTTCGTGCTGGTCCCTGATCTCGACGGCGCCCACGACGTGACGACGGAGCAGGTGCAGCACCTGACCGATCGCCGGGCCGGTATCGGCGCAGACGGCGTCATCCGGGTCGTCCCGACGGAGGCGGCTGCCGAGCAGCATGTACGAGACCAAGGCGCACAGGCCCGGTGGTTCATGGACTATCGCAACGCCGATGGCAGCGCCGCCGAGATGTGCGGCAACGGTGCCCGGGTGTTCGCGGCATACCTGCGGCGTGAGGGCCTGGAGACCGCTGACGAGTTCGCGATCGCCACCAGAGGCGGCCTCAAGGTCGTCCGCTTCGAGGGAGACCTGATTGCCGTCAACCTTGGCGACTGGCGGATCGTGGACGCCGTCGGGGCCCGCGCGAAGGGCTTCGACGTGATGGTCAAGGTCCACGGTCACGACCCGATGCCCGGACTGAGCCTGGACCTGGGCAACCCGCATACCGTTGTGGCACTTCCGGATTCAGCAGATCTGGCTTCACTGGACCTCACTCGTGTCCCCGAAGTCAACCCACCCCCACCCAACGGCACCAACGTCGAGTTCGTCCGTCCAATCGGTCCGGGGCATATCACCATGAGGGTGTACGAACGCGGCGTGGGGGAGACCCGTTCGTGCGGCACGGGCGCCGCCGCCGCCGCCCTCGCCACGCGCTGGTGGGCCGGAGCCGACACGGCCAATGACGAGTGGCGGGTTGACGTGCCCGGGGGAACGCTGCGGGTCCGGGTGCTGGCTGGTCAGCAGGTCGAGCTTGCCGGTCCCGCAGTCCTCGTTGCCGACGGAGTCATGACCCCTTTACTCACCTGAGGCCGGTTTACTCATTTCAGACCGCTCTTTGGAGCGGTGACCGCCCGAAATACCGGTCTTAACTGTGCAAACCGGTTTGAGATGAGCAAAGAGTCAGGACCGGATGCGGTGGACCGCGAGCACCCGGAATCCCTTGGCGGTCGTGTGTCGGGTGACGTTGAAGGCGCCTGGCTCCATGACCCCTAGCCGTTCCGCAAGCCAGCTTTGCAACGAGTCCGCGCCCAGGTTCTTCTGAACCACGAGGTAGGCGGTGCGACCGGATGCCAGCCGCGGAAGCCAGGTCAAAAGCATGTCGTGCAGCTCCGTCTTGCCGACCCGGATCGGCGGGTTGGACCAGATGGTGTCGAAGCGGATGTCGGTTGGCACCTGGTCGGGGGGCATGGCTTGGAAGTCGTTGATTCCCAAGGTCTTGGCGTTGTCGCGCACCAGAGCGAGGGCACGCTGGTTGACGTCGACCGCCCAGATGCTGGCCTGTGGTGAACGCAACCCCAGAGTCAGGGCGATCGGGCCCCAGCCCGCGCCGAGGTCGAGCAGGTTGCCAGTGGTGGGCGGAGCGGGCGCGTGAGCCAGCAGCACGGCGGTGCCCATGTCGACCCTGTCCGGACAGAAGACGCCGGCCGCGGTTTGGACGATGAGCTCCTGACCAGCCAGGAACACCCTGAGCTGGCGACGTTCCGCGGCGCTAGCCGGTTCGGCGCTGTAGTAGTGGTCCGGAGACGTGGGCTCGTTCATCAGCGGACAGGCTACCCGGCAGGACGTGGAATCAGGACGCGGAATATCGGCAGAGCGTTCTGAGGGCCTAACGGGTTGGCTGCATGACGGCATACGGCATAAAGAGTTCGCCCGGAGGGTTGAAAGGATGCGAAACTAAGGGAGATATGACTCAACGATCTGATTTGTTCGACTTCAAGGCCTCCGCCCTCAGCGACGACGACGCGTGGCACCGCAATCAATCGGACTTCGGCTCCACCGATGGATTCGACGGAGACCAGCTCGAACGTGAAGAGCGGGCGGCCATGCGTCGGGTCGCCGGGCTGTCCACCGAGCTCGAGGACGTCTCCGAGGTCGAGTACCGCCAGCTGCGCCTTGAGCGCGTCGTCCTTTGCGGCGTGTGGACCGAGGGCACCGTCGAGGATGCCGACAACTCGATCCGTGAGCTCGCAGCCCTTGCGGAGACCGCGGGCTCGACGGTGCTCGCCGGGTTGATCCAGCGTCGCCAGAAGCCCGACACGGCCACCTTCCTGGGGTCCGGCAAGGCCGTCGAGCTTCGCGACATCGTCATCGCAGAGGGTGCCGACACCGTGGTCTGCGACGGTGAGCTCAGCCCCAGCCAGCGGCGCGCGCTCGAGGACATCGTCAAGGTCAAGGTCATCGACCGCACCGCGTTGATCCTCGACATCTTCGCCCAGCACGCCAAGAGCCGTGAGGGTAAGGCTCAGGTTGAGCTCGCCCAGTTGCAGTACCTCCTCCCGCGCCTGCGTGGCTGGGGTGAGTCGATGTCCCGACAGGCTGGTGGCCAGGCGGCAGGCGGCCAGGGCATGGGCTCACGTGGCCCCGGTGAGACCAAGATCGAGCTCGACCGGCGCAGGATCAATACCCGCATCGCCAAGCTCAAGCGCGAGATCGCGGCCATGAAGACCACCCGCGACACCAAACGTCACAGCCGCAAGGTCAACGGCGTGGCCAGCGTCGCTATCGCCGGATACACCAACGCCGGCAAGTCCTCACTGCTCAACCGGCTCACCGGCGCGGGCGTCCTGGTCGAGAACCAGCTGTTCGCCACCCTCGACCCG
>JAYSQH010000288.1:0-2006 GCA_043721655.1 Phycicoccus sp.
CGGTTGGGAGAGTCGATCCGGGCTTTCACCGCCCGATGGGGACAGCGCGGTATGGCGCGTGGCTCGGTCGTCGTGATCGCCTCTGACGGGTGGGAGCGGAGCGACCCGCGGTTGCTCGCCGAGCAGGTCGCGCGACTTCAGCGCCTCGCCCATACCGTCGTGTGGATGAACCCGCACCGCGGAAAGGCGGGATACCAACCGATCCAGGGCGGTATCGCCGCTGCGCTGCCTTACGTTGACCGGTTTGTGGCCGGGCATTCGCTCGCGTCGTTCGCGGAGCTCTTGGAGGTGGTGGCACATGCGTGAGGTTCTGCCTGAGCTGATGAGCTGGTGGCGCGACGGCACGACGATCGGTGTCGCGACCGTCGTGGGGACCTGGCGGTCAGCGCCACGACCGGCCGGTGCCTCCATGCTGGTCGGCCCGGACCAGAGTGTCGTCGGCTCGGTCTCGGGCGGTTGCGTCGAGGGGGCGGTCTACGACCTGGCCCGGCAGGTGGTGGCCGACGGACAACCGGTGTTGCAGCGATACGGCGTCAGCGACGACGATGCCTTCGCTGTGGGCCTGACCTGTGGCGGCATCCTGGACGTGTTCGTGGAGAAGGTGTCCCAAGAGACGTTCCCCCAGCTCGGCGGGGTGGCCGAGGACATCGAGGCCGGGCGACCGGTCGCCGTGGCCACCGTGGTCGAGCACCCGGATGTTGCCTGGCTGGGGAGGCGACTGATCGTGCGACCCGAAGGGGTCGGCATACCGCTTGAGGGCGCCCTCGGGTCCGAGCGCGCGCAGGCCGCGATTGCCGATGATGTGCGGGGATTGCTGGCCAGCGGGCGCAGTGAGCTGCTCACCTACGGCCCGGAGGGTCAGCGCAGGGGCGAGGGTATGCGCGTCTTCTGTGCCACCTATGCCCCCAAGCCGCGAATGCTCGTGTTCGGTGCGATCGACTTCGCCGCTGCCGTGGCCCGGCTCGGGTCGTTCCTCGGCTATCACGTGACGGTCTGTGACGCGCGTCCGGTCTTCGCGACGGAGTCGCGTTTCCCCGGTGCTGACGAGGTGGTCGTGGACTGGCCTCATCGCTACCTGCGTGCGCAGGCGGAGACGGGGGCCATCGACTCGCGCACCGTGATGTGCGTGCTGACCCACGACCCGAAGTTCGACGTGCCACTTCTGGAGGTTGCACTGCGGCTGCCTGACGTCGCCTACATCGGGGCAATGGGATCGCGGCGCACCCATGCCGACCTGTTGAAGCGGCTGCGTGCGGCTGGCCTGACCGACCAGGAGATGGCCCAGCTGTCCAGTCCGATCGGGCTCGACCTGGGCGCACGTACTCCCGAGGAGACTGCGGTCTCCATCGCCGCCGAGATCATCGCCGTGCGCTGGGGCGGTGGTGGTGGACGCCTGGCCGGGCTTGAGGGCCGCATCCACCATGGGAAGACCTGAGCGATAGGGGGACTGCGTCCGGTGCTTCGGAACTCGCTCGCCCTAAGGTGGGGATCATGCCGCTCGACTACCAGATCGCCGAACATACGCTGGCCAACGGCCTGAGGGTCATCGTCAGCGAGGACCACAGCGTCCCCAACGTCACCGTCAACCTCTGGGTCAACGTGGGCTCCCGTCATGAGGTCGAGGGTCGCACCGGCTTCGCGCACCTTTTCGAGCATCTGATGTTCCAGGGTTCGCGCAATGTGTCGTCAGGAGAGCACTTCTCGGCTCTGATGGCGGCCGGCGGCCGGCTCAACGCCACGACCTGGTTCGACCGCACGAACTACTTCGAGACGATGCCGCGGGGGGCGATGGACCTGGCCCTGTGGATGGAGGCCGACCGACACGGCAACCTGCTCGACGCCGTCAACCAGGAGAACCTCGACAACCAGCGCGACGTGGTCAAGGAGGAGAAGCGGCAGCGCTACGACAACGTCCCCTACGGCAACGCCCTCATCGACATCTACGCGGCGATCTTCCCCAAGAACCACCCGTACCACCACGCCACCATCGGTTCGATGGAGGATCT
>JAYSQH010000289.1:0-3411 GCA_043721655.1 Phycicoccus sp.
GGTGATCCACTGTGAGACTGGTAGTGCTGTTCCCGGCGGGGACTGACCCGCTGATCCACCGACACCGTGAGGTTGTCTTGCTTCCGACTTGTCGTGCTCGTCGGGGGCAGCGAGGCGTGCACCGAACGAGCGGACGTGACCTGATAGGAGCCTGGCCTAAAGGCCCCGTCACAGTGTTGTCCGCCCGCTCGGCGGTGCGTGCCGTCCCCTTTCACCTGACAGACAGGACGGCGGTTCCACGATGGCAAATGACATCCAGGTCGTGATCGGTGGGGTCGACACCCACGCCGACAATCATGTGTCGGCCGTGATCGATTCGGTCGGTCGGTTACTGGAGGTGCAGTCCTTCCCGGCTGATGGCGCGGGCTGCCGGCAGTTGCTTGCTTGGCTGCGCGGGTTCGGTCAGATCCAAGCCGTCGGGGTCGAAGGCACCGGCAGCTACGGCGCGGGCCTGGCCCGGTTGTTGACCGCAGCCGGGGTGCGTGTCGTCGAGGTCGACCGGCCGGACCGGCGGGCTCGGCGGGGCCGAGGCAAAAGCGACCCGGTCGATGCTGAAGCCGCTGCCCGTGCGGTCCTGGCCGGCACCGCCAACGGCACCCCGAAGACCCGGACGGGTCCGGTCGAGGCGATCCGCGTGCTCCGAGTCGCGCGGAGCAGCGCGGTGAAAGCCCGTACCGCAGCGCTGAACGCGCTGCTCGGCACCGCCCGCGCCGCGGTGGAACCCCTCGCCGAGCACACCACCGGCCGGTCCGCCCGGGAGCTCCTCGAGTTCGCCATCAACTTCGATCCCACCGGGCAGGACCGGGCTGACCCAGCCGTGGCGGCTCACCTCGCGATGACCCGACTCGCCCGACGGATCCAGCACCTCGACCAAGAAATCCACGACGCCGACAAAGACCTCCGCACCCTGACCAGCACGACCGCCCCAGATCTGTGCGCTCGACCCGGCGTCGGCCCAGAGGTCGCCGCCCAGCTCCTGATCACCGCCGGCGACAACCCCCAGCGAGTCACTGGAGACGCCGCTTTCGCCCGGCTCAGCGGCGTCGCACCGCTCACCGCCAGCAGCGGCCGAACCACCCGCCATCGACTCAGCCGCGGCGGCGACCGCCAAGCCAACCGCGCCCTGCACACCGTCGTACTCAGCCGCATGAACCATGACCAGCGCACCCGCGACTACGTCAGCAAACGCACCGCCCAAGGCCTCAGCAAACGCGAAATCATGCGCTGCCTCAAACGCTACGTCGCCCGCGAACTCCTCCCCCTGATCAACGCCGCGCTCAGCCCAACCACCACTTGACAGACATAGGAGCGTCGGAAGCTCGGGCACCTCCGCAAAGATCATCCGGGTGCCCCAGCTTCCGTGGATCACCCGCTCTGGTGACTTGGACTCGGGTGACAGCGACCACAACGGCAGGGAAGCGGGGCTCGGCCCGCGGCCTGGCCCGCTCAGGTCGCGCCGAACGCGGCTGCTTGCCCTCGGCTTTGCTGCTGTTGTGGTCGTCGGTCCGCGGGATCAGCCGGTCAGCTGACGCCGAGCAGGTCCACGATGAACACCAGCGTCTCGTTCGGGCCGATGGCGCCGCCGGCCCCCCGCGCGCCGTAGCCGAGGTGCGGGGGGATCGTCAGCCGACGGCGTCCGCCCACCTTCATGCCGGCGACCCCCTGGTCCCAGCCGCCGATCACCATGCCGGCGCCGAGCTGGAACGTGAAGGGCTGACCACGGTCCCAGGACGCGTCGAACTGCTGCTTGCTGGACCAGCTGTGCCCGACGTACTGCATCGTGCAGGTCGTGCCGGCGGTGGCCTCGGTGCCGTCGCCGACGGTGAGGTCATCGAGCAGCAACTCACTCGGCGGGGGGCCGTCGGGAATCGTGACGTCGGGCTTGCTCATGGTGGGCTCCGTCCAGCTCGGGACCGCTGTCAGCGGGGTCAGCGCCCGGCCGATCGGATCCGGTCGGTACGCGCGGCGCAGCGTAATCGGCGTCGGTCACATCGAGGCGATGAGCTTGTCCACCCGGTCGTCCACGGCCCGGAACGGGTCCTTGCACAGCACGGTGCGTTGCGCCTGGTCGTTGAGCTTGAGGTGCACCCAGTCGACGGTGAAGTCGCGGCGCTTCTCCTGGGCGCGGGCGATGAACTCGCCGCGCAGCTTGGCGCGGGTGGTCTGCGGCGGCACCGACTTGGCCTCGAAGATGCGCAGGTCGTCGGTGGCCCGCACGACGAGCCCCTTACGCTCCAGCAGGTAGTACAGCCCTCGCTGGCGGTTGACGTCGTGGTAGGCCAGGTCGAGTTGGGCGACCCGCGGTGAGGACAGCGCCAGGTCGTGCTTGGCGCGGTAGCGGTCGATCAGCGCGAGCTTGGTGACCCAGTCGATCTCGCGCTCGACGAGCGACAGGTCGCCGGTCTCGATCGCGGTGAGGGTGCGCCCCCACAGCTCGAGCACCCGCATGACGGTGGCATCGCCGCCCCGCCGCGCGATGAAGTCGACCGCCTTGCTGTGGTACTCCCGCTGCACCTCGAGGGCGCTCGCCTCACGGCCGTTCGCGAGCTTGACCTTGCGCTGCCCGGTGAGGTCGTGGCTGACCTCGCGGATCGCCCGGATCGGGTTCTCCAGGCTGAGATCACGCAGTACGACGCCCGCCTCGATCATCCGCAGCACCAGGTCGGTGGTGGCCACCTTCAGCAGCGTGGTGGCCTCGCTCATGTTGCTGTCACCGACGATGACGTGCAGCCGCCGGAACCGCTCGGCGTCGGCGTGCGGCTCGTCCCGGGTGTTGATGATCGGCCGGCTGCGGGTGGTAGCGCTGCTGACGCCCTCCCAGATGTGCTCGGCCCGTTGGCTCACGCAGTAGACCGCGCCGCGCGGGGTCTGCAGCACCTTGCCGGCGCCGCAGATGATCTGCCTGGTGACCAGGAACGGGATGAGGACGTCGGCGAGGCGGCTGAACTCGCCGTGCCGGCCGACGAGGTAGTTCTCGTGACAGCCGTAGGAGTTGCCGGCCGAGTCGGTGTTGTTCTTGAACAGGTAGATGTCGCCGGCGATGCCCTCCTCGCGCAGGCGCCGCTCGGCGTCGACGAGCAGGCCCTCCAGGATCCGCTCCCCCGCCTTGTCGTGCGTCACCAGGTCGACGACCGAGTCGCACTCCGGCGTGGCGTACTCCGGGTGGCTGCCGACATCGAGATAGAGCCGGGCGCCGTTCTTTAAAAAGACATTGGAACTGCGGCCCCACGAGACGACCCGCCGGAACAGATAGCGCGCGACCTCGTCCGGGCTCAGCCGTCGCTGGCCACGGAACGTGCAGGTGACGCCGTACTCATTTTCGATCCCGAAGATGCGACGCTCCATCAGCGATCACCGGCGAACATCGGCGAACTGCATAACATCAGGTCAGCGGGCATGTTCTCCGATTCG